>NZ_JBANAZ010000058.1:0-61065 GCF_059803455.1 Bradyrhizobium sp. UFLA05-108
GAGCTAACGGCCTCGCCGCTTGATGAACTCGCCTCCTGGATCGCGACCGCTCCTGCAGGCCTCGGCTCCGTGTGTTCCGGCAGCTTCAACAAGCCGTCCCGTGCCGCCTTGCGCCAGGCCGACAAATGCTGCGGCGACAGACCGTGGCGCCGACCGAGACGATCGCGCCCGGCACAAAGGATTCCGAGACGATCCGTCCTTTGACCTCGTCGCTCCAGCGCCGCCGAACTCGTAGCTGCGATGCATCAACAACACGCTCGATCATCTGTGCAATCCGTCCACTTCAAGACGAACGCATATTGCCGATCAGCTCAACAGCAACAAGGTGCGGGAGACACGCCGCTTACAGTTCATCGGCTGGACGAGCTGCTGCCTTGGAATTGGACGCCGGGATCAGCAATCTCTGCTCGAGCAGCATGACCACGCACGTCAACAAGGTCCATCACGTCACCACTATTACCCAGGTGGCAATGGACCTCGGCGAAGATGAAGACTGGCTGCGCGACATCGCCATCGGGATGGAGATCGAGGACGGCGTGATCTGGGTCTATGGCGTCGGTGAAGACGGTGTTCAGGCGTTCACCGACTTCGGCATCGAAAACCTGATCGAGCTCATCAAGGTTTACAAAGAGAACCCTGAACTGCTCAGGCGGTGACCCTGCGGCCTACGCCGACTTTCAATTACCCACAAATTCTCCTCCGACCATGGCGCCCAGCGCGATGTCGGTGAGGCGTGACAGCCCGCGCCACATGACGGTATTGCCGGGCGGCAGATCGCTGGCGCGGGCGAGATAACCGCCGAGCCGGGCGATCTTGATCAAATAGTGCGAGAGCGTTTTCTGTCTTGCTTTTGGTTTGTCGTTGGCGAGGCGATCGAGCACACCGATTTCAGTCGCGGTCAACGCGAGGGTTGGCAGCGCGTCTGGGGCGGAACGGTTGAGCATCGTCATCCAGAAGACCCGCCAACTCAGGATGCAAAATAGCGAGATCAGATTGGTCAGACGCTGGGCGGTCCTGAGCTTCGACTCCTCAGCTTTGCAGCCCGATTTGAGGATCTTGTGGAACACCTCGATCTTCCATCTCAAAGCATACCATTCCAGCTTCTCAATGGCGTCGGTGCGGGATCCAACAGGCAGGTCGGTGATCAGCTTCCAATCGATCTTCTTTCTGTTTTTCGGCGTCCCGCGCTCTTCGGCATGGATCACCGTCAGGGTCAGAGCAGGATAGCTCTTCTGCTTTCCGATTGGTGGCAGGACGCGAATCTTGCGATACCTGATCTCAAGAACGGCCTGGTCGGGATCGCCGTTGCTGTCTCTGACTTCGATGCGATGGAGCCCTTTGACGGCGACCTCGTCCATTTCGTCGGCGATCGTGTGATCCCCGTCGCCAGCCAAGCGGTCGACGCAGGTCCTGATCAGGAAATGAGTTCCGATCTCCTGTGCTGCGCAGAAAAGCTCGTAGATGTCGCTCTCGCGATCACCGATATGGATGCATCGTCCCGGATGATCCACGAGCTGCGTAGACTGCTTGAGATTTTCCAACCACCGGATGCTTTCCTTCTTCTCGATGGGAATCCGGGTCGGATTGATCTTCTTTCTAAGCGCTGCCGTCCCCTTGAATTTCTTCCGGGTCCAGAACTTAACGGCCGCCAACCCCAGTGGCACACCCTCGATTGTAACCGCGAGGCTCGAATGCATCAGGATGCCGCAAACCGTGTGCGATCTGAGGCGGCCCGCCTTATCCCGTCCACTGTTTATGCTCTTGGTGATGCCGATCGCTTCTGACTTCTCGCGTTGATAGCTGAACTCGGTTGTGTCGTGCAGCACAAGAACGAGACCTTCAGCGGCGGCGGCACGACCACGTGTCGATTGGAAATGGCCGGCCAGAATGTCCGCTTCGCTGACCCGGTCATTGGAGAAGAAGCGGTAGGCAGCCTTGGTATTCGCCCAATCCTGGCAGACGAGCGGAATGCTTTGTCCCATGGCACTTCCAATCTGCGTGAGCAGTTTGCGGAATCTGTCGCCGAGCCGCGCGTCCTTAAACTCGCATCCACCACTCTCTCGATCAATCCAACATTCGCCTTCCAAGGACCGCAAACGGCCTTTTGCCGATCGATCCCTTAATGTCAGCCCCATAGAGCACCCCCTCGCGAATCAGGTGCTCAGCAAGGAATCACAAGTGATTCTTTCGACTCAAGATTTCGCCGATCGGCGGATCAGCCCGAGTGGTCAAAGTTATGGGTAATTGAAAGCTACGCCGAATGGATACTTCTTGCCGCGCTAATCTCGCCTTCACCACTGAGGTCTGCCGTCTCGACGTCTCGGACCAGGGCATTCGTAATGTCCTTTTGTTGAATAGCGATGCTGTGAAATGGAGAAAGAGAGGCCAGCTAGGCACCCTCCAACATAAAACCGGTCGTGCCAGCTTGACCTATTAACGGCGAGTACGCGATCGTACGTTGCAATAGTTTATACGCAATACCGCAGCTCTTCGACTAATTGCCGGATTCCGACTGCGTGCATTAGATTCTTGAGATAACGGTTTGAGCGTCAGACGAACCAACTTTAGCAGGGGGTTTGAGTGCCAGAGACGCGTGACACGGTTAGTTCAGCAGAGTTCACTAGATAGCCGATTCCGCCGTCAAGAGTATCGTCCGCATTTCGCTGCTCTTCATGACCATAGATGCAACGGGAGCGGTCGAGCGGAACTGTTTGTGACTTGAGGACCGCCCCTTCGCTCGATTTCAGAACCAATGTTAGATGTTGTTCGCCTCTCCACGTTCCCGATCCATTATAGTAGCCGAACGCGAGATGTGCTCTTTGCTTAGACGCCGTCGGTGTGGGGCATTCTTGAATGACGCTCACGGCGATGCCAGAGAGATCGCCAACATGATTGCCGTTCCCGTCCAGGGTCGGTACGTTCGGCAACGGGATGTTCTTCAGGACGCTGGGCACGCATGGCGGCAGATCATTCGACGAACTTTTCTGACGAGCCGCCTTGTTTTTCATAAGCGCGTCTAGTTTCTCCGGCGTGGTGAATTTGGGATCGGCGCTGATAATCGAACAGAAGAGATAGCTAAGATAGGCTTCTTGTTGCGCAGGATAGTAGTCCTTGGATTGAGTGTATATTTCGCTCTTGGTCGTCTCGATCTGTCCACCTAGCTCTGCTTGTCCAACATATTTCGAGAGAAGCTGTGCCTTGCCTTGCAAGTTACCCTTTATTACCTCGTTATTTTGCAGTTCTTGGCTGAGTGTTGGAGGCGGCCCGCAATTGATCTGTTGCCCAAGTGCGGAATTCATTGTCCCGACGACAAGACCCACGAATATCATGAAAGCATGCCATCTCATGGTCGCGTCTTCTCCCGGTTTCAAATACCTTATTGGATGGACGGCGTGTGAGACAAGCCTAACGCAATGATTGCGTGTCTTTTATCTTGGGTATCACGTCCCTACGAAGCTCTGATTACATACCGATGCAATTGTGGGGCATCCTTGTCGTGGCCCCACCAGTACGGAAAATCTAGCGTCTCCGACAAACGAAGAACGATTGAACCGGCCTGCCTTCTCTTGTGCGATGGCGTGGGCTTTGTCGTAGCCGTCGGCCACGTCGACGGGGCCTCTGACTTTAGGCTGAAAGTCCTCTCGGACCGGCGACGGCCAAATTTCCTCGTATATGGCAACAAGCATCGACACCTCTGCGGCAAGGCCCAATTGCGCTACACTTGACCTTTAGCAATGGGTCGTTAAGACTTTCTGTATTGGGCCTATTTTTCAATCTATGATATTGATATATATAACTATTTTGAAGACGCTCGGAGCGCGTTAATGTCAGCGATCGCTGACTTTTGGCAGGTGTCGACGAACGCTGACATTTTTCTGATTGTCAGCGATCGATGACATATGATAATGTTGGCGAACGCTGACATTTGGACTTGCCATGCTTATTCGTACCGCGACCGATCTCGGAGCTATCATCCGTGATAGACGCAAGAGGCTGAAACTCGATCAATCGAGCCTCGCCAAGCGCATTGGCGTCAGCCGTCAGTGGGTGATCGAAATCGAGCAGGGCCATGCACGCGCTGAACTCGGACTTGTCCTCCGCGCTCTCGACGCCTTGGATATTCGCTTGGATGCAAGCAGCGAGCCTTCCAATAGCCGCACGTCAGAAAAGACCGCCGTCGATATCAACGCGATCATAGCCAAAGCCAGAAAGCGCAAGACATGACGAACCAGCTCATTGCTCTCCTGGCTGGCAACGAAGTTGGCCGGGTGCATAACGATGCACGCGGCCGACTGACTTTTGTCTACAACCGCGATTGGCGTAACGCGCAGGGAGCCTATCCGCTATCGCTCTCCATGCCGCTCGCGGCCGAGAAACACGGACCTTCCGCCGTTCAAGCTTTTCTCTGGGGCCTACTGCCGGACAACGAACGTGTGCTCGATCGTTGGGCCAAGAAATTTCAGGTTTCAGCCCGCGACGTGTTTGCCCTCATTTCGCATGTCGGCGAGGATTGCGCTGGCGCGGTTCAGTTCGTCACTCCTGACCGTTTGGAAGTCTTGCAAAGCGGCGCGGACGATAAGGTCGAATGGCTCGACGAAACGGCCCTCGCAAAACGCCTGCAAGCGCTCCGCGAAGATCACGCCGCATGGCGGTTGCCGCGGGACACAGGGCAGTTCAGCCTCGCGGGCGCTCAGCCAAAAACCGCATTGCTACTACAGAAGGACAAATGGGGCATACCGTCTGGGCGTATTCCGACAACTCATATCCTGAAGCCGCCGACCGGTCATTTCGACGGCCATGCCGAGAACGAACATATCTGCCTCCTGCTCGCGCGCAATCTTGGCCTGCCGGTCGCAGAAACCAGAGTTATGCGGTTCGAAAAGGAAATTGCCATCGTCATCGAACGCTACGATCGGCAATTCAGCGGAAACCGCATCGTGCGCGTCCATCAGGAAGACATCTGTCAGGCACGCGGTACAATGCCGACGCAAAAATATCAAAGCGAAGGCGGACCGACACCCACCGACATTATTGAACTGTTGCGTACCCATTCTACAGATCGTGTCACCGATGTCGATACATTCGTCGATGCTCTCGCCTTTAACTGGCTCATTGCGGGTACGGACGCCCACGCCAAGAACTATTCACTACTTCTAGCCGGCGGTCCCACCGTGCGGCTTGCGCCGCTCTACGACGTAGCCAGCATTCTTCCCTACGACGACGTCGATCTAAAGAAGACCAAGCTCGCCATGAAAATCGGCGACGAATACAAGCTGAACGAGATTAGCCTGCGCGACTGGCAGAGATTCGCGCGCGAAACCCGCTTCGACGCCGACAAAGTGATTGCAGGCTTGACCTCCATGGCCGCGCAGATCCCCGACAACATAACCGCCGTGTGCGCAAGCGCAAAGGCACAGGGACTCGACAACGCGATCATTGCGCGCTTGACCGAACGGTTGATTGCAAGAGCCAAGGACTGCCGACGTATCCTGGGCACGGTCTAGTGCTCGATTTCCTCAGCCCTCGCGGACAGCTTGAACCAAGTCGGAGAATCTATTTTCCCATTGACGAGGTGAGCTTCTACTCTCATGAGCGGTTACCTTCTCGACCGACAGTTGTCCCGCTTCAATTCGGAGGAGTAAGCTATGGGAGGCAGAAGCTGCTGAGGGCCCGGACTACCTGCCTTCGGCTGATGGAGGGTGCCGACATCTACCAGATCGCCAAGAACTGCCGCACAAGCGTGGAACAAATCGAGAAATTCTAGGCCTCGCACATCAAGAACCAGCTGAGCGCGGCGGCGATCAATATCAAACGGTTACCGAAGGTCGAAGACAAGCTGCTGCGAAAGATGGTCAATCCCAGCCGACCACGCCCCCCATCAAGCGAAAACCACAGCCACGCACGAACTACGTTCGGCGCAAGCCGCAAATACTCACCAGCTTGAGCCTTCGCGAGGGCTATCTAACCGCCTGCGTATCATGTCAGTTCAAGGACCATATACTTTGCCCGGTCATCATAGCTTGCGAGCTTCTGGTTCAGATCTGCATCATCCAGCGTTCGGAAACCGTGTCTCTCCCAGAACCTTGCTGAATTGTTGACCGCCACCAGCGACAGATTGGGAAACCTGGCTTTTTTCGCGTGCCTGACCAGCTTGAGCACGACCTCGGAAGCTGCGCCACCGCTGCGCGCTTCCGGCAGCAACGCGATGTCATGAATATAGTAGGTCGATGCGGGCTCGGCGGCGGCGCCCAAAAGCACGTTCAGCGCGGGAGGCTTCTTGAAGTGCCAGGGATGGCTGACGATGTAACCGGCCAGGCCGTCCCGCGCGCGTTCGAGTACGAAACATCCCTCAGGGTACAGCTCCAGCCGTTCCGAGAAAACGGCCGCATCCTCGGGGTAGTTCAGGTGGACGCGATGTGCAATGCCACGAACCCCAGGAAGATGGTCGGGCTCCATCGCTCGCCACAGCATACAAAACTACTTTCAATGAATCTCCCAAAGTATAACGATCACTAGTGGCTCTGCACAGTGATTTTGACCGGTTGGACTGGGAACGGTCAGATTAGCTCGGGCAGGCTTTTGGGATCGACGAGGATCTCGATGCTGCGGGGGGTTCTTGGCTGCCGTCTAATGAGGCCAGCTCGTTCCAGAGTCAGCTCAGTTGTTCGTGCGTGCCTCGATCAAGGAGGCAGGCATGAATGTACGCTATCGGGTCGAACTCAGCCAAGTGGAGCGCACCGAACTCAAGACCCTGCTCAGCGGCGGCAAGCATGCGTCCCGCAAGCTCAAGCGAGCGCAGATTTTGCTGGCTGCCGATGTCGGGGCCGGCGACGAGGAGATCGCCAGAAGTGTCGGCGTGGGCGGCTCGACCGTGTACCGGACCAAGCGACGCTTCGTGGAAGGCAATCTGGAGCGGGCGCTGAGCGAAGAGCCGCGTCCCGGGGCGGAGCGCAGACTCACGGGCAAGAAAGAAGCCTGGCTGGTGGCCACCGCCTGTGCCGGTCGGCCGGAGGGCCGTGCCCGCTGGACGCTCGAGCTGCTGGCAAGCGCGATGGTCAAGCTCACCGAGCACAAGAGCCTGTCCCGCGAGATGGTTCGGCGGCGCCTGACATAGATCTCACAAGCCGGAATATTCTAAGCTACCCTGCAATTCGAGAGGTCGTGCCGCCACAATGGTGGAAAAGTCGGCACGCGGTGCATCTTGGAACACGCACCGCGTGCCGCCGAAGCTCGTACCAGTGCGTGGGCAACCCGCTTGCCGAACCGGGCTGCCTCTTCAACGAGCATCAGCTTGTCGGGTATGCCGCATCCACCTGACGAGAAGCTGACGGGGCGGCCACTTGCATCTGTCTGATCCGGAGGCGCCATGACCATTCTTGAGGGCTATACGAGACCTATTGCGCGCTGGAGGTGAAAATCACTCGCGTTCCGCCGCACAATACCGAAACCATCTGCCTCTACTCGCAGCATTGAGGCCGGCGCCATGATTTCGCCTCTGGGCGATGCGCTAATTCATCATTGTCATGCAGCGATTCGCGTGAGGCATTGAGATGCCCGACTTGACGCTCTGGAACAAGCTAACTCGCAGGGAGCAGAGAATTGTTATTAAGCTGTTCGGCGGAGGCTCCACGCATGGCGACAGCCTGATCGAGACGGTCAACCTCATGCGGATGGGTCTCGTCGCCGAGAACGGTTTAACCTCCTCCGGCCTTGAGGTCTTCATCGCTGCCTTCAAAGCGCAGCGAGACGCGCGTCAGCGGGAGTTGCTGGCGTAGATCGGCGGCGCTACCAGAACGGCAAGCCGGGTGCGAGCTCTATCCGTTAGACGGATCGGGTACGCTGGTGCGCCGGACCCGATACCAAGCTGAAAGTTTCTTTGAAGGGATTGGCTTGTGCCTATGCTTGACCATACGCTTAAGGCGGACGTGACGGCGCGGGAAGCGATCACGGAGACGTTCTCGAAGGACGACAAGGCCGGAGCGTCGAGGAGACGCTGTTACCAGGCGCGGTCGCTTTCGATATAAACCGTATTCTCTTTGCCTTAGGTGTGAATTGCGCCGTATTTGCCCTAGGGGAAACCCTGGGCGCAGAACTGCTCAAAGTCCAGGCAACCTTCACCGGCAATCACGAGCCAAGCTCCCGCCAACTCGATGGCTTAAGTCCGATGCATCTACCAGTTCCGCCACGCTCGCATCGGCCCATCTATACGAAAAACCGCCCTCAGCTCTTTGCGTCCCTCCGCCGTCAGGATCTTGGGGAGGCAAGCTGGAGATTGCAAACGCCGCGGCCGACGTGGGAGAGCTTATCGAGTTCACCGTTTGCCAAATTCCGCCGACGTGCTCTCCTTCAAATCGTTCATCGTCACCTCAAAAACTTCGAATTGGATAACCTGGTGCGGGTGGCCCGACTCGAACCGGCACAGGCCTTGCGGCCCCACGGATTTGCGCACCACTTCGGCTTTCGCCGCCGCCAGCGCATTCGTTCCGCCGGAAGCTGCACCGCGACGCCAAGATTATGTCCGATGACGTGGCGCTTCTGGATATTCAGCGTCAAAACCGTAAGCGCTTCAGGTGAAAGCGCCACATGCCCTAACGGAGGCCGCCCGCGCAACGTTGCACGCAGGTTCAGTGCCACACTTCCAACTCTGTCATTCCCCACCGCAGCGGCGCGCTTTGATCGCCGCAGGCTGCCATCAATTGCGCGGAAGTTATGCCTAGGCCGGCTTATGCCGTTTCGTTGATCCGCGGAGGTGTTGCCTTCCCCACGACGAAACAGACCGAACCCGTAACCCGGGATGAACGCCGACAAGGCGCAATTGAGATGGACCTGCTTTGCAGTCCTCGAACACGACGGCTGTGGTCCGAATAATGAATTTCGCTCGAGCGGGATGGTCATCCTAAATCGCGCCCATCTTCACACAAATTGCGTAGGCAATCACAAACGCCGGCAAAAATAAGAAAAACCATAGGAGGCCGTTCGGATCGCGATGCGATGCGAACTCACGGTTTGCATCAGTCTCTTGGCCGTGCGGGACGATTGAGTAGAGCTGACTTGGACGCCTTCGCCTGGCTGCCTTCCTTAGCAGTTGCTTCACGGCGGTTTCATGCTCGATTTCTCGATCGGACATCGGCGCGTTACCTCCTAGCCAACCATCCAAAGCGCGGAAACGACCGCGCATAGAAACAATCCGGCTCCAGTAGCCAGACCAATCAAGAGGCGTTCTGGCAAATCCATTGACGGTCCTCGCCGCCAGCCACGTTAACAGCGCGTGCAAAGCAGACGGCGGGCTGGCGACGCCGGAGCCGCCTGCTCTTAGAGCGCCTATCCGACCGCAAACCATATCGGGAAAAAATCGCAACCGGGATAACCATCTATGGGTGTCCCCACCACAATGGGTTGCACCAGCGAGCATGATGCCGATCATTGCTTCTCTGCGGGGGCGTCGCTGGGCGGTTCAGCCGGCGATGCGGGCAGCGGAGCTTGCGGCGCCGCAGTACAGTCGCCCGCCCATAGCTTAGTGCCCCTGACCGTGCCAACCAACTTGCAACCCATCGGGGCTTGCTGCTTTGCCTGAACTGGCGGCCTTTTAGCGGCTCTCGGCGGAACGGTTTGAGCGAACGCGCTGGTCGTAAGCAGTAGCGCGACAAGTCCGATTAGCGGCTTCATGGTCAGTCCGTCCCCAAAGCTTATTTCGCCCTTCGCCCTCAGTCCGATATCGACGAGCCGCCGGATCACCTCTGGCCGTCCGGGAAGGTCGTCCTGAACTCGGCTCCCAGCGGCTTTGCCAGTTCTGGCTGCAGGCCGCACCAGCACCGCCTCGCCGGCTTCGGAAGGTCTCTTCTTTGCTGATTTCGTGATATCATGAGTTGATTTGCTCATACACATGATATCATGAAAGCAAACTGGGATGAACAGGCGCGGCCGGCGGTGACGACCGCTCCTCGGGTACGGGTCAGAACGCCCTCGCCATAATCGACCTGGGCTTCCTCGCCGGGGCAAACTCGATACGGTCAAACTGTTTGGGATCGATGTGGCGCAAGGCACGCACGAAGCGCTTGACGCTCTCGTAGCTGGCAGTGAAGCCGAACTGATCAACCAAATCCTTATAGATCGCCTGCGCGTTGCGCCTCAGGCGGGCCTGCTGCTCGATCCATTCCCGATGCGGTTCACAGGCTGGGCAGGCGAAATCAAACGTCTTGACGGCCACCGTCACTCCGATAGCTGGCGGTCGCGGAGGTGGGGGAGTTTGGCCTTCGGTGGCCTCAGAGCCGGCGGTCACCTCGGGGGAATTTGCCTCCGCCGCTCGCCCGGACACGAAAATCGCCTGGTAGCGCCGGATCGTCTTGCGGTCGATCCCCGTCAGCCGCTGGATCTCTCGTTGGCTCGTCTGAAGCTCAAGAACGTAAATACGGTGCTTTGCAGATGCGGCTTCAAGACGTTCGCGATGCGAACTTACGGTTGCATCAGTCTCTTGGCCGTGCGGACTGGGCCCGCGTCAGCTTATCTTCGATGCCGATGTGTGATGCGTAACAACTTGCAAGAAGCGCGTGTAAGCATGCGCCCATCGCCCGGCTGGATAGCGTTCCGAAGGTTACACGTTCAAATCGTGTCAGGCGCGCCATTTGAAAGTAGCTTGTTGTCCCAGACGAGTTCGGCAACAGCCATGACGCAATTCCGCCTAACGAGCGACTGAAACCCTCGATTTGTTATTCGTGCTCCCGGCTCGCAGCAAAAAGTCGTGCCTCGCGCTCGAGGATGCGGTTGGCGTCTAGCGATCTGATCGGCGTGGCGAAATCGCGCGGGATGTCGTCAGAGAGCTGCAGCATCAGATACCGGCCGCAGCAGACGCGGAGGAACGAGGAAAATTCTCCACGTTCGCCCGGTCCTCCAGCAATTCTTCATGCAGCCGGTCCAGAAGCTGCGAGAGTGTCATGCCGTCGCGCTGCGCGATCTCCTCGAGAATTCGCCAGTAAAGGTTCTCCAAGCGGATGCTGGTGGAGAAACCGCGCATGCGCACGGACTTCAGCCGGGTCTGCCAAAGCTCCGCATCCGCATTGACAAAGAGCCTGCACATGGGCGACCTCCTCGGTCAACAGAACCAGCCGGATCACAGCCTATCACCCTGCCCTGCGCCTGTACCTACGCTCATTCCCACTGGGCGGGCGTCGTCAAGCCGGACGATCATGCGGCGCGGCGCATGCCGGAATGGCTGATCGTCGTCCCCAGAACGGCAAAAAATTGCGACAGCCACGACGGGTGAGCCGGCCAAGCCGGCGCGCTGACCAGATTGCGATCTGTCACAGCGCCATCAATTGGGATATCGGCATAGACGCCGCCTGCAAGTTCGACCTCGACGCGGCAGGCCGGATAGGCCGAACAGGTGCGCCCCTTCAGCACGCCGGCGCCCGCAAGGAGCTGCGCCGCATGACAGATTGCGGCGACGGGCTTCTCGGCATCGAAAAAGTATCTGACCAGATCGATCACCCGTTCATCGGTGCGAAGGTATTCGGGAGCTCGGCCGCCCGGTATCACGAGCGCGTCGTAAGTTGAGCAATCGATTTCGGTAAACGTGGTATTGATCGTGAAATTGTGGCCGCGCTTTTCGCTGTAGGTCTGCTGGCCCTCGAAATCATGGATCGACGTTGCGATTGTGTCGCCTGCGGCCTTGCCGGGACAGACGGCATGAACCGTGTGGCCGACGGCGAGCAGGGCCTGGAACGGCACCATTGTTTCGTAGTCCTCACCAAAATCCCCGACGATCATCAGAACGCGCTTGCCGTTCATGCGTTATCCTCGCTCATTGGGTTCCAGCGCTCGCACTTTGCGCGCCTGAAGATACAGCCGGCGGACGAGACGTGGCGTTAACCAGTTAACGCAGTCGAGCGAGCGGCACGCGCACGCTGCCGTCGGCAGTGTGCGCGCAAAGAGCCCAGGCGTCAAAGAATGCCTCAGCTTCGTCGGTAACGATCAAGCTACGAATGGACAGTTCTTCTTTCAAATGCCTCGCGCATATTCCGTATACAAATCCGGCCACAACTTGTCCCAACGCGCGCGCACAACAGATGGTTCGGCAGCAAACATCGCCGGCGTCAAAGCATTGAACAATACCTTGGGACTCCAGTTCCGTCGAAGCGGCGCGACACATCCAACTGCTCCGAATCAAAGCGGTGTGGGACACTCTTTCGTTCCGAGCGCGCAAAGCATATTGCTACACAAATTAGCATGTTGTCGCCTCCTTGTTTTGGTGGGGTACAAATCTGTGCCACACTCCCGCAGCCGCAGTTGAAGTCCCTCGCGAGCGTCACCGATCTGCGACGACTCGATCACCGATCCCGAGAACAGCCTCGCAGAGCGTTTCTTTCTCGCGGATCGCTCGCGTGATCGCCAGGCGGCCCCTGAAGCAAGTCGTTTCGACTAAGTCCAAGCACATCGAGATCGCAGCAAGCGGTATTTCCAGAGAGAAAGCAGGATGAGGGCACAACACATGCGCCCGAATGGGAATGCACGAGCGCTTCGCGGTATCCTCTGCCTTCCATTCACCAGATGATGTTGACGTTCGAATGTTCAGGTTTTCGTCAGGCCTCCAACCCGGCTCGCCCCACAGCATCGAAGTGCTGGCCCCTCCCCGATCGGCTCTCCGGAACTCTCAAACCAATCAGAACCTGTGTTGCATTTCAGCCAGTCTAAACCTCAAGATCGAGTGGCATGTCGATTGCTTCGATGAAGCCAGACCACCGCTTCCACGCGCAACCCCGAGAGGACACACATGCTTGGAATTGGAAGTAAGTTGCCGTCGTTCGAAGTCACGGGTGTGAAGCCGGGCTTTCACCTGCAGGAAGAAAAGGGGCAGAGCGCGTTCGAGACGTTGACTCAAGAGAGCTTTCCCGAAAAATGGAAAATCATCTTCTTCTACCCCAAGGATTTCACCTTCGTCTGCCCGACCGAAATCACCGAGTTTGCCCGGCTATCGAAGGACTTCGCCGATCGCGATGCAATCGTGCTCGGCGGCTCAACCGACAACGAATTCTGCAAGCTCGCTTGGCGCCGCGAGCACAAGGATCTGCATCACCTTCCCATCTGGCAGTTTGCTGACTCCAAAGGCACCCTTGTCGATGGCCTTGGCGTGCGCTCGCCTGAGGGCGTCGCTCATCGCTACACGTTCATCGTCGATCCGGAGAATACGATCCAGCATGTCTATGCGACCAACCTGAATGTCGGCCGAAGCCCGAAGGACACGCTACGGGTTCTGGACGCGCTGCAGACCGACGAACTCTGCCCCTGCAATCGCGAAATCGGCGGCGAGACGCTGAAAGTCGCCTGAGGCAACACGTCAATTGAGCAGTTGAGGATCAAATTCCGGATTGCGCCAAGGACGTCAGACTCTGCGCCGACGACGACCTATGAGACGCTTTTACCGCAAAGCAGATACGGCCTGTTGCTGGCGAGCGTGATTGCGACCCACAACTCAGTGTCATAGAGGCGATAGAATCCGCGGCGGCCGTCGTGATCGCGCTGGCGGCGATCGCAGCAGCGAAATGTGCGGCTGCCGTGACGGCGATGAACAAGATTTACTACCGCTTCGGCCACCTCCCATCCAATCCGGAATACAAGGCGATGCCGGTGCGGTTGCGCTAGCGGTTATAAGAAAATCGCTGCGAGCGTGCCCACCGCGCCGCAAACCAGCCCAATCAGAGAGCCGGTTGTCGGCACCTCGCGGAACAGCAGAAATGTGAGGATCGGCTCCGCCACTAAAATCGATCCCACCGATATCGCGACAATGATCCAAATGTTTGAAGGCACGCATGATGCCCTTGTCGCGCTGGTTTATCTCCGTGCAGTCGCGGCCGAGTAGGGGCCCACCGATGGGTCCATAATTGGCGCATAGGTGACGTTGAAGATGTCAGGCCGACTGAGCGCTTCCTCCACGTCCGGGAAGCGGGTGATAAACACCGGCCCTTCGGCACCCAACGCCAAGTTGGGCCTGACAGCCGGATTAGCGCGAACAATGTATCCGGATGTTTAGCAATCATCCATTTCAGGAATTTCGCCACCAGACCCTACTTCTGCTCCGCCATTGCCGCCCCTTGCTCGAGAAAAGTTTCGCCTGGATCAATCGGTCTGAGCACCCGTCCAGCTCTGTCCTGCGGGAGGCTGTCTTCGATACTATTCCACTTGAAGCTGATCCTATTGATTTCATATCGACTTGAGGAACTCGATGATTGCGTTGCGCTCCTCAGGAGACAGCGCAGGGCCGATAACGCCCCCTCTTCGGCTTGCGACATGTCGTCTCGCGGTGTTGGCGGTATTGATCATCGAACCCGGGCCCACATCGACTACCTACCGCCTGATTAAGCCATCGAGAGATCCGCTCGCAACGTTCTCCGGACCGACGACCTATGAGTGTTTCCCACGAAGGTTATCCACAACCTAGTTAGATTCACTCCCTTTGAAGTTGCGGAACGCAGCGCCTATTTTGGGTCGGGGTTGGGGGAATCCAAATGCGCGAACACGAATATGCGTTGCTTGGGGCGATGAACCGCGCGCACGTGGGCAGGTATCTAAGTCTCCTCTCGGCAAGCGTATCCGCCTTCATTGTCTACGTTCTGTTGTCGGCAGTAGACATCGTCCATCGTTGGGGTTGGAACGTAAATCTGACCCCGTCCGTCCTTTCGTTGGCCGGCGCGGCTACGGTCTTCACGGCGCTATATTGGCTGTTCGATCGATTTGCTTGGAAGTGGCGCTTCCTCAAGTTGGTCGTCAAAGTACCCGATATCGCGGGCCAATGGCGCTGTGAGGGCCAAACCCTCAACCACGACGGCACCCTTGGTCAGAGTTGGCAGGCCACGATCACCGTACATCAAAGCTGGGATCGAATCAGGGTCCTGTTGAAGACCAACCAGTCTTCGTCGCATAGCATCTCCGCGGCCCTGATCTGCGACGATGCCGATGCTTATCGTCTGCTTTATCACTATCGGAACGATCCAAAAATTGGAGAAGTCGACCTGAAAAGTCACCTCGGTTTCGGCGAGTTAGTGTTTGCCCGCGATCTGCAAACCGCTGATGGCGAGTATTTCAACGGCCACGGCCGCAACACGTTTGGTACCATGAAATTGAGGAGGGTTTGATGGCTCGCAACATTGGAAACCGGCTTCACCAACTGGCGAAAAGGCGAAAGGGCGTCGATAGCCTGACCCGAGTCGCAGCCGATTCTCAACCAGACATTCTCGCTAAGAGCCTACTGCAAGAATCTTGGCAGAAACGCGCGACAAACCAGGAATATACCTGCTACGCATTAGGAGCGATGCAAGAGGTTGGCGCTGATTATACGCGCATCAGCGTCGAAACCGCGGAGCGAGTTGGCGTACAACTGAAAGCCGGTTTGGCGAGCGCCGGTATGTCTGCGGATTTTCGATTGCAAGGTTCTGTGCCACTCAACGTCCATATTAGAGGCGTGAGTGATGTCGACCTACTCACTCTTGACACGGATTTTTTTACCTATTCGCCGACAGGCGTGCTGAGCCAACAAGGTCATTACTCAGGCACTCAAACGCCCAGAACTTCCATGGGCGTGCTTTCGGCATTGAGGTCAGAAGCTGAGAAGATCCTTAAGGTCAAATACCCTAAGGCAACGGTGGATACGTCAGGCGGCAAATCGATCAGTATCTCCGGAGGTTCTTTAGCTCGCCCAGTCGACGTCGTTCCGAGCCACTGGCATGACAATCATGCGCATCAGGTCTCGCGACAAGAGCACGACCGAACGGTCACGATTCTGAACAAGAAAGTGCCAGAAACGATAGACAATCTTCCGTTCCTCCACATTAAGCGTGTCGGAGAGCGTTGTGACAGCGCGTTTGGTGGATTGAGGAAAGCAATCAGATTATGCAAAAATGTAAAAGCCGACGCCATTGATGAAGGTACGGTTATCAATTTTCCCAGCTTCGACATTGCCGCTACCATGTACCATGCCGACATGGACGCGCTCAAAATGGGCTTCTTCTACGAGTTAAGGATATTGGGCGAAGTACAGCGTTTCCTCGACCAGCTTTACCACGATGAGGCTTTTGCAAAGACACTCCGGGTGCCCGACAATTCTCGCATCATTTTCGATACCAACGAGAAATACGCCGCGATGAAGCGGCTCTCAGTCGAGATCAACGACCTGATGAAAGAAGTCGCAAAGGAGCAGGTACCGTGGCTCCATATTCCTGAAGGCCAGGTTCTGAAGACCAGCCGCGACGCAATCTGGTCCGTTCAAGTACCGTCTTGAACCCACCTGGATCGAAAACCGATAGGCTATCCGGACTATCCTGTGGAATGGCGCTAGGATGCGTTTGATCCGCAGCCGGAGAGTCGGAAGTTTGAGCTCTTAAAAGCTTAGTCGGGTGGCCCCGGCAGTGAGACGCCGGGACCGTTTCATCTAATTCGCGATGAAGCTCAATGTGCTGGTGCCCAAGCGACCAGGCGAATGCAATAATGGCTTCAGATCGCTATTTGCCAGCGAGATTCCGCCGTCCGGAGGCCGGCTCGTCCGGAGCGCCTGAGACGGGGGCGCTGGGAGGCCCATGATAAGGATACGCCAAATTCGTTCGTGTACGTCGTCCGCAACGTAGAGCGCCCCGTCCGGCGCGATTGCCGACCCACAATTCCAGGATGAGAGATACGAGTTCACGGTCGAGCTCTTGGAGAGCAAAAACGCCGGGAAGTCAAAACGGCACTTGGGGAGACTGGAGCGGTCGATCTAATCGGCATCGTGGGCTATTACAGGCTCGTCTCCATGACAATCGGTGGCGGCGAAGCTCGGCTCCGGCGAACACGATCCTTTTCCAGACAAAGCGTAAGCGCGCCCCCTTTAGAAGCACGGCTGGTCAGCTCGTGAACAGCGATGCCGTCGAACACCGGCGGCGGCTCGAGAAGTAGCCTACCCCGCCGCCGCGGCTCTCGGTCCATAGCAGGTCCTCGACGCACATATCCAATCGCAATCGGAAAGGCGGGCAAGCCGTAGGTCAAAGAGAAAACTCCAAAAGATGAGTGCTTAGGAACATTCGGGCAAAGCCAAGAGGTTAGCGTTGTAATAGCCGCCGGCATGGGTCCGTACGTATTTTCCGTTCGGGCCATTAACAATGCCGACCTCGGCTCGCTTCCCGCCGACTGTTGTGAAGAAAGTGTTCGATCCGGACTCGATTGATTGGATCACCTGAGACCGCGGCCACTTCCATTCCGACCACCAAGGTGGGTGATCCCCTCATGCGGATTATCGCGAGGTTGCTTGTTGATGCAGGTCACCTGTACGTCAGCCACTGCGCTTGCTCCTATTGGTGGGTGCCGTAGCGGTTGCTGGTCCTAGAATTCACGTAGGTGCCACCGCGGTGGGATGAGCCCGAGCCGCCCAGGAAGCGGCCGCCATGGCTGCTCGTGTGGTGGCCTCCGCCGTAGCTGACGCGGCTGCCTCCGTGGCCACCACGTGCCTCTGCATGCCCGATGAGCCCGATTGCCAGTATCAGCCCTGCAACGCATATTGCTACCTGCATGTCTCTCTCCAAGGTTGCATTTTATAGTTGCGCCCATTGCTAACCGCCGTTTTAGATCGGGTTGAAGTTATTTCGAGAATTATTGACATCGGATCGCGCATAGAAACTGCGTTTTTGAAAAGGTATTGACGAGAAACTGCGCGCGGGCGCAAGAAGTCTGTAGGAGAAAGGTTGGAGCGATTGGACTCATTCGAACTCGCGCAGGACAAAATAAAGTCCGCTGTGGTTTAAAAAAGGTGCGAAACTTGTCGTTACGCTTGTCGAGGCGAATGCGCATGGGCAAGCGGATCGTGAGGCGACCGCCGAATACTATGTGGGTGGCCAGCACAGCATAATCGTCTGCTCTACCGAGGAGGAGGAGGAGGATGAGCCCCGGCGTCTCGATCCCAGTGCCGACTGCGGTACGTGCGGTGATTTGTGGACCTCGTCTCGCCGGATTTCGTCACAAAGCGCGCCATTTTAGCCGCCTCCGAACAGAAGTGCGGTGCAGACAGAAGCAGCAGGCGGCAACGATCTTGCCCAAATGAGGAGACGCTTTCCCGGTTGCGGTCGCGGGCAGATGCCGGCGAGTGGAGCAAGACCGACGGCGAACGTGGGCGGCCACGACCGTATTCTTCTCCAGCATCAGAAGCAGACGTTCCTCGGTCGACGTCCCGGATGGATCCAAGAACCGATCTGATGGTGTTATCTTGTTGAAAAGAGCATAAGCTGGATCCCCGCGGCGCCAAGTACGGCAGCAAGTACATAGCGCGTTGTGGTCTCCGACAGCCAACGAAGACCAATCGTGGTCCCTACCATCGCCCCTGCGACAGCCCCCAGTGCGTATAGCCATGCCTGAGGTGAAGGCAACTGTCCGGCGTAAATCGCGCCGACCAATCCAACTGCGGAGTTCACCCATATGAAGGGGGCAGACAAAGCTGCTGTCTCTTTGGGCGAAGCCCACCGCATCGCAATAAGAATAGGCGCGAGGAAAACGCCCCCACCGACGCCAGTAAGCCCCGAGACCAGGCCGATGCCGGCTCCTGTCGTAATTGCGCCCCATGACGGCGTGCCACCGTCAGGGATAGCTTTCTTGGCTCGCCCGATCAACAAGATGGCAGCAGCAAAAAGGAGGATAATGCCGGTGATAGCATCATAGAGATGCGGGGGTAGAATTGTGAATCCTCCAATTAAAGCAGTTGGCACCGAGGCGGTTAGAAAAGGTCTCAATCTCTTCCAATCAATAAAACCACCGCGATTGAAGAGCCATGTCGAATACGTGGCAGCAACGATGTTAAGTAACAATGCTGTCGGTCGCATCTGAGTTGATGGAAACGATGCAAAGGCCATTAAGGCAAGAAACGCGGTGCCACCCGCCTGCCCAACCGTCGCGTAAAGGAGGGAAATGATAGCGAAGAAGATTGTGAGCATCGCGATTGGCACTTCAGTGTTCTGCGCAGCGGCAGGGGGAAAGCATCCGTATGCCCAATGCCTTCGGATGCGGAAAAGATTGATGTGCTAAGCTACCTGCTGCACGAACTGTCCGGTGCCTACACCGGCAGTTCACGCCAAAGAGCGCGCCAAAAGTAACCTCTCTCTCTAACTATCGGCGAAAATATCGACGATTGTTCGGTCGGGGCGAAATAAGTTTCTCGATTGCCGCGACGGCGCTGCATCCGATGGATCGCCCTCGTTCATCCATGCCAGTCCAGCAAGATTGGCGTCCGCGCGGATCGACCTCCAGCAATTTTACGCCCTCCCGCACGCGCGCGCCGTCCCGTGCAATACCGCGTAGCACTCCTTCGATGGGAGCCTGGACCGATTTGCCGCCGAGACAACCCAACAGCAATCCCTTGGACACCAGCGTGCCGATATCGAGGCCTGTCCGCCAGATGCCATCGCGGGGCGAGTATACGAAGCGCTCGCGTCCAGCGCCGCCGAGCTCGCAGGCTCGGCCGTCCGCCAGCTTGGTGACACCTCGCGAGATTATTGCACCAGTCTCAATCGGATGGGTCTCGATGGCGGTGTCGCAGTTGACGCCCACCTCGAAGCCGGGCCCGATTCCGACTGTCACCCGCGCGAAGCCGCGCAGATCGGGAGGTCTTCGGTGCTTCTGCATGCGTGCATCCACGATCACGGATAGTGAGCGCAAGGCAATGACGTCGGAGAAGTGCATTTCGGTCACTGCCACGCTGCTCGGTTCGGTGTGAATCTCTGTGATTTCCGCTAGCGTATCGGCCCGTTTGCCCACGACGCCCTCAATTTCACTCGGCTCGCCGAACAGCGAGTCGTGAAATGCCATGCGGCGGCGGATCACCGGTGGAAAGGCATCGTGTCTCATTACGACAGCAAACTTCGCTTCGGTGAGCTTCGTGGCGATAGCAGAAGCGATTTCGTTCGTGCCGAGTACCAATGCGAAGAGCCTTGGCGCGCGTGCATCCTGGATCTTAGCAGCGACTTTCATGGGCGGGGCCCCGTTACCGGGGGTCCGTAGCAAACTACGCGCCAATCGCGAATTCGGGTTCATATATTTCAACAAAAGGGGTTCGTTCTGCCGACCACGGTGAAGCCGCGCGTTCCAACATGTCCTTCGAGATTGTCGCGGATACGACAATCGCGGGTTCGGCTTCTGTCAAATGGCCGGAACGGCACCGCGATCGGGGACCGAGCAAGAACGAGCGCCGGCCCAGGACGATGCGTGGCCAGGCGCTGTATGTGCATTGCAGTCGTAGACGTGGGCTTCACCGCCTGTCACTTTCACAGAGAACTTGGATGACGTGTCGTGATCGAAGTGCGCGGCCCGGCAAGTGAGCCGCGGCAGCCGCGGCTGCCCGCGCGTTCACCTTCATATATTCTCCTACTGGCGGGTGTCAGAAGTAGAGCGAGGCAGCGGGGCGGCCTGACGCGCCGACGCCTCGATGTGATGCGCCAGGTCGCCCCTGCATCACCGGGGGGAGTTTCGGCAATGCTCCCTCGGACGAAGCAAGCAGCGTGCCTAAGCCGGGCTGCAGCTACTGCGCGCATTTCCTGCAAGCTTTTGCCTGTCTAGCCACTCGCCACAAAGGACATGGAGCGTTTTCAGCCGCGGCCTGGATAGTCCTGTGCGGGGGCGGCGGGCGCCATGATGGCACGTTGGAAGTTCTCCGGCAGGAAACGAAGAGCAGACGAAAGACTTGCTTCGGCTAGCAGGCTACCTAATCAGAACTTTCGTCCGAGCTTAAGCTTCCCGAATGCTCAAGCGCTTCGGGGACGTGAAATATCGATATTTGCCAGTCAGCATTCCGTTAACAAACTGGAGGCCGTGATCGCCATAGATCATATCCTCGCGCACATAGCTGTCGGCTATGGCCCCCTGATTGTTGCCGCCGACCGTCTTCCGGTTAGTCGCCACCCCATGGCTGGCTGGTGGCGAGCCGAGCATCTCAATTATGGCATCGCGTGATGTGCCCAGTTTCAAGTCATCAAATTGTTCGGCAGGAATCATTCCGGCCGCGTCGATAGGCTCAGCTCGCATTGGCGGGAGATCTTCAGATCCAATTGGCTTACGAGCCACAACTTTCTCGATGCAGTGCGAATGAATTGGAATGCCAGGATGCGAGTCCCATTTAATGTAATGGTCAGACCGTAGAATCTCCCAGTCGGCTTCCGCATAGATTGCTTGAAGCTCTCCCCGCGAGAAGGACTTCTTGTGACCGGACGCCAAACTCTCCTTCGAAACGGGATGGTCTGGTTGATCGAGAGTATTGGTGAAGCAATGAAATCCTCCAGGCCGAGTCCGATCGATTAAGGCCGTGATGAGGGGTTTCCAGACGCTCCGTTCCGTGAAATGCAATACGGAATGCGCTATAAAGACGTCGAGGTAAGCAGGTGGCTGAAACTCTTCAACGCGAACCACACCGCTCGTAATGTTTACGCCAAGCTCACCTGCGAGCCTATTCAACTTGGAGATCGCGACTTCAGAGCTGTCACTCGCGATCACCTGATGATCAAAATGGGCCAAATAGAGAGCATTGCGCCCCTCGCCGCACCCCAGCTCGACAACCACGCTCTTCGAGCGGAGAGCTGGCGCGATCTCGAAGATTTCGGGGCTAGGACCACCCATAGACGAAACGTTGTGGTCGGCGTAGCCCGAATCCCACCAGCAAGGTGAATTCGCCATCTCTTCCATACTGCACCTCACGCCGCCTGATATTGTTCCTCAAGTCTAACCACCGTGTCGGAGTAAAACATCCGAGCTATAATGCTCGAATATTTGACCCCCTTTTGCGTAAGCTGACAAACATCATCATCGGCCAAATTGATGAGTTGCAAAGACTCGAGCGCCTTGAGTTCTTCGCCGAAATCGTCCGCTAGCGCCCGTCCGAATATCGCGGCGTAATTCTTTCTGCTTAAAGCTGACAATGTGAGGCCAAGGAGAGTGTAACGACGCGCAACATCTTCCGACGTCAACTTGATTCCGTGTGATGCTATCGCCTCAGGATCGAACGGACGATCCGAGAATGTGTCGATGATGCGCGAAGCCGTGCCCCCGTCTACGGCATAATCCGTGCCGCAGTGATATTGGCCGAAGTAGCTTCTGGCACCAGCCCCCAATCCGAGCAGGGGCGTTCCCTCGAAATCCGACACTTCCTGCCGGTAGGCATGGTCGCCAGTCATCCTTGTGAAACGTGTGAAGGATTCTTGCCGGTAGCCTTTGGACGCCATCCAAGCAACGTTCTGATCGTAGACTTCATACTTTTCCGCTTCAGAGAAGAATAATTCAGGATTATGCATTTTCGAGGTAATGACGTTCGTCATGGGACGAACAACAACGGGATAGAGAGAGACCGTCTGCGGCTCATAGTCGAGCACGCGACCAAGCGAAAAGAGCCAAGAGTCACGGGTTTGACCACGCAGGCCGTAGATCAAATCAAGATTGACGTGGGAAAAGCGCTTGATGAGCGCCTCGATTGCCGCTCTTGCAATCTCAATCGAATATGGCCGACCAGAGTGCGCAAGCTCGCCGGGTTCCATGCTTTGGATGCCCATGCTCATTCGGTTAGCGCCAAGTGCCTGCAAGCAATCCATAAGATTATTGTCGAAAGAATCCGGTGCGCCCTCGACCGTAATCTCGCATCGCCGGCTTCGTTTTGGAAATGCAGTATCGAGGGCGGCGAATAGCTCGCCGAATTGATGCTCCGTTAGCAGCGTCGGAGTGCCGCCGCCGAAATAGATACTGACGACCTCTTGATCTCCGAAGTACTCTCCATATCGAGCAATGTGCTCCACCAACCGACCAACATAAGACTCCTGACTCCCGCGTCTATTGCGGGTTGCAAGAAAGAGAGTGCAATAGGTGCATCGGTAGCGACAGAAGGGAATATGGATATAGATGTTGATTTGCTTTGAGCGACTAACCTGCTCAGCAACATCGGTTATGCGGAGTGGTTGCGGGAAAGCCCTATACGCGCGCTTCGAAGGATAGCCATAGACGTATGTTGGCAGCTCCTTCTTCTCTATCTTCGTCCGAAGAAATTCCAGACGATCCATGATTTAACCCCTGGGTCGACGTGCATGACCTGAAGGTCATGACTCCTGAACCAACGACTAGGACCGCTCGGCCGCTCCGGCGGCCGTGCCAAAGAGAGAAACTCAAGAGTCGTGCCAAGCGCGCGAAATGCCCCAGAGAAGCTCGTTCTGTATCCTATTCAATGGCTTAGTTGCGAGCGGGGAACGGCACGTTGGCCGAGCATCACTGTGTCTTGGAAGCGACAAACCCGACAAGGGGGCAAGGTACCCGGGGGGTGGCGACGAACACCATGATCCGCATCCGCGCCCCGCGTGTTTATTGATAGCACTGCGTCCAAGGCCAAAAAGCGGCCAATGCCTGCCGTCGCCATTGGAGGGAATTTATTTCAGCGCGCAACCGCGACAACCCTGGCGACCGGCGCCAAACTCTCCATCAGAAGCTCCTCGTCAGCGGTCCGCCGCCGTCGCGACTTGTGAACGACCTTTATCGGTCCGCACCCTTGTCACGGCGAGTAGCCGAAGGCCGCGACACCCAAGCAATCTGAGTTCGACGAGTTGTCGAGAGTTCAAGGAGACCAAGGACTCACTTATCGCCGTCGACGCCAGCAGCTGGGGAGGCCCTGCGAGCCAGCCGAAGTGCACGCATCCTGACATCAATCCCCTGAACATATGCTAAAGAGCAGAACAGGTCGTGAAACTTGGGCGCGTATTCATTTTTGATACACGAGACCAAAACGGGTACAGGCCCGACCCGTGCGAACCGGCGGGGTGCCGAGGCGGGAGCCAAGCCACGCGTACAGGCAAATGGAGGACGGAGCCAAAGAAGTTGTACGTTCAGGGCATCAGTACGGCGTGCGCCTTTCAAGTGGACGAGATCGCCGGCGTCTTTTCGAGGCTCGGCAGCAGCATGAATGCATTGTGACGCCTGTCCTGGTACCGCTCGCCGTGACCACGCTGATCCGATGAGGCAGCCGGACGGCCAAAAAAAAACCGCTGCTGGATTTCTCCAACAGCGGCTCAAGTCTAGGGAGAAGCAGACGAACCGGTCTGCCAGCGGAAACGGCGAACTTGACCGTCAAGCTCCGGAAGCCGCAGCCTTTTGCCCATGTTGAGCCGATACCAACATGCCGTTGACCGCGCGGTACGCGAACACGATGGCCGGACCGATCGTGATGCCTGCTCCGGGGTAAATTCCGCGCATTGGCGAGGTCATGTCATTCCCGCAAGCATACAGACCCGGAATCTGCCTGCCCTTTTCGTCCAAGACGTTTCCGTAAGTATCGGTTGCCAATCCAGTCGCCGTGCCGAGCGTTGCGGGAACGATCGGCAGCGCGACAAACGGCCCATTTCTGATCGGTCCAAGGTTTGGATTTTTCATTCCCACCACCGGATCGCCCAGCGTGCGATTGAAAGCCGATTCACCGCGGTTGAAGAGCGGATCGCGTCCCGCGGCAGCGTGTGCGTTGTGTTCCTCGATCGTCCGTTGAAGCTCTCCGGCGTCTAGTCCTATCTGCTTCGCGAGTTCTCGAATCGTCTGGCCTACCTTGATATAGCCAAGCCGCTCATATTTCCCGATGCTTAACGTCCAGGGCCAGGGTAGCAAATGTCCCATGCCTCTGAGGCGGACGAAGTCCCGGTCGCAGATGAAGTAGAATCGCTTGTCTGCCGGATATCCGTTCTTGAACATTGCCAGGCAGATATCGTGATACGAATTGGATTCGTTGACGAAGCGTCTGGCACTTGGCCCTACCGCGAGGACACCGGGGCGACCGCGGTCTAGCCAGCCGTACGGGACGACTTGCGAGCGGCTGCCGCTGTTCAGGATCGACACTGGGGTCCAGAAACCGGCAGAGGCGACATCACTGTCAATCGCGGCACCGAGCCTAGACGCAAGGGCAATGCCGTCACCGGTGACATCGGGATGCGCCAGCGTGTTGTTGTGCTGATGCGCACCGCTAAGCTCCGCTCTTAATCGCGCGTTACGAGCAAAGCCGCCCGTTGCGAGGATGACACCATGCGAGGCGCGCACTTGAATTTCAGAATCGATCAGCTCGACGACAGCTCCAGTGACGCGCCCCTCATCCTGGATGAGTTCTATGAGAGGAGACTCTGGCCAGATTTCTACGCCATACTTGCGCAGGCTCACGAGCAACCGCGCGATCAAGGCATTACCCCCGCTGAGCTCAGTGCCACGTCTGTAACTCAGCCGATCCCACGCGTGGCGGCTGACCCGACGCAAAACATGCTTCAGCGAAGCGAAAGATTGAAACGGGTTCAAAAAGCTTCTCACCTCTGCGGAGGAGATCATCATTCCCCCAAGCACAACACGAATAGGGTCGCCTATTAGGTCGAAATCGCTGCCGAGAAGCCTTCCATCATAGGGTGCGGGGCTCAGCGCCCGGCCCTTGTCAACTCCGCCGACCTGGTTCGAGTGATAATCGGGGGCAGACGCAAGGGTAAATTTGACCTCTGTCCCGCTCTCAAGTGTTGAGAGCGCGGTTGGACCGTCTTCTAGATAAGGCTCAACGAAGTCTGCGCGATAGTAGTTGCCAAGTTCATGCTGCAGGTACGTGCGCGCTTTCGCAAGCGAGTCCTCAACCTTCGCAGACCGCGCCTGGGGCGAACAAGGAACCCAAATCATGCCGTTCGATAGCGCCGTCGTCCCGCCAAGCCGCGGCGATTTCTCACAAACTATAACGCGCAGTCCAGCCTTTGCCGCATAGAGCGCCGCTGACAGTCCGGCTGCACCGCTACCGACTACGAGGACATCTGTCTCCCAATCATGATCGGGCTTACCTCGTTGCGGGAATACCACCGTCTTATGCCTGATTGATTGATGGGTCGGCTCGTTCATTCCGGCCTTGCTCCAAGATTTGCCCATGAGCGTCAGTGATTTCGGGGAAGCGAGACAGCTTTGAATTGCTCTGCCGCCGTCTTCACTGCCCGCTCAATTGGGATTCTTTCAATGGAGGATGCGCCAACGAAGCCGACACACTTCGTCGACCGATAGACCTCGACTGTATCCTGCGGCTCTGCGATTGCCCCGCCATGGCAAAGCAGGACAACGTCCGAGCGCACTCTTCTCGCTGCGATATTGATGTTATTGATGCGCCTGATCGCCTCTTGTATCGACTGGCCTTCTTCATGCCCGGCGAGCCCGCCACGGGTCGCGCCAACATGCGGGACGATGCAGTCGGCTCCTGCGCTGGCCATCGCCTTGGCGTCTTCCGGGCTTGCGACATAGGCCAGCGAGAAGAGGTTCTTTTTGCGGGCAGTCGCGATCATTTCGAGCTCACGTTCAAAGCCAAGCCCGACCCGGCCGCGGCGGTCACGCCATTTTTCGCCCATGGTGGAGATGGTCGGATAGTTAATCACGCCGGAGAAGCCGGCCGCCCAAAACTTGTCCAGAAGGGCATCAAGGTCGAGGCGAAGAGGATCCCACGCTTCGACGCCGCCTATGACAGGTACGGAAGAAACGACGTTGCGGATTTCTGCTGCGAGATCGAGGGTACGCGCATTCGAATCACCGATCCGGCTCGTGGGAAGTCCCATGAGACGGGACAGCCCGGTGCTGTAGACCACCAGCATGTCGGCGCCTCCCAGGACAGCGCACTTCGCAACCAGGCCGCAGCTACTCCCGGCGACAAGAACCGCTTTTCCTTGATCGACCTGTTGGCCGATCCTGGAAAGGATTTCGGCTCGCTCAAACATGCGCATCGCAATGAGCCCCTTGCCCCAACCGCTCGAGGATCCACGTCGTGGCGTTCTCGGCAAATTCGGGATCATTGATGTGGCAGTTCAGTTCACGAACCTTAATGTTCGGCGCGAGACCAGCCTTGACCGCGTCGAGCCAAGCACTGTCTGCCTCGGGATTGCGAAAAATACCGCCCTCGCGGTCATAATCGGAAACACCTTCCGCGGGCCAAAGCACAATTGCAGGCCCCTTTGCCCGCGATAGCCGCTCGGCCGTGAGCCGGCCGATGCTCGCGTTTTCAGAAGGAGTTGTGCGCATGAGAGTCGTATAGGGCGTATGGGAGTACAGCTGGCGGCCGCGAAATTGATCAGGAACGCTTGATGGCGGACCAAAATTGACCATGTCGACCGCACCAGGCGCGATCACTTGCGGGATGTGTGATGCTGCTTTGAGTCGATCCGGACCGGCGCTGGCGGTGCCTCCAACAATCTCGTCGGCCAGCTCCGTTGTGGTCAGATCGATCACAGCGTCGAATTCGCCGGCCGCGATCAACTGCTCCATTTTGCGACCGCCGGCCCCGTTGGCAGGAAAGACAACCGTATCTACGCCAGCCTCGGCAAGGCGCGCCACGCAGTGATTTGCCGCAGGCGTCGTCACTCCGAAAGCCGTGATGGCAACGACCTTCCTTTTCCGCCCATACTTCGTGGGCGCATAGTTCATGGCCGCAATGGCCCTCCCCGCATTCTCCAATACCCGTTCGGTAAAGGTGTTGATCCCGAAGAGATCGACGAGCGTTGGATAGAGGATAATGTCGCTATGGACGGCCAATTCAGCGAGCAGCGCTGGCCTTGCACTGCTCACGAGCAGCTTGGGAAAGCCATAGGGCAAATCAGCCACGATCTCGCCGAAAACTGCGCTCCCCTTGCCACCGGCAATTCCGACAATCGCGCCAATGGCGCCCGTTGCTAGGAGGACACGGACCCTTTCGCTCGTCGTTGCGGCTATCTCCTTCAGGAGCTCGGCCGGCGAGACGACACGAGGGCCATTACGATCGGGTTGTTTTGTCCTCGCAGCCGACCCGGAGGTGCCGATGTCAATCAGGACGACTTTGCGGCCACATGCCTCGATGATATCTTTGAGATAGGATGCTTCGCGGCCCTTGGTATCCAGCGTTGCCACGATCGCGACCGCGCGCAGCTTGGATGGACTACCATCCCGGACTGACCTCTGGTCATCCGTGCAATGGTGAGCCACGATCTTCCTCCCCGATCATTTAAACCAGGCACCCTTAGACCGGGCGGAGGCCGGCTATAAGGTTGGTGACGCGCGCAGTTGGGTAAGGTTGGGTAGAGGCAGTGAAGGTGCTGCGCAGCTACTGCCAACGAGGTGTCGCTGGTCTGCATGCACCATCTTCGCGGCCCCACTGAAGCCCCATGCTCGTCTTCAGTGTAGTCTTCGATCTACGGCTGCCGAGCTTGCGCAGCATCCGCAGCAGAATGCCCCTGCCACGATTGTCATGACTAAAGTTCGCGGACGATCTTGGCTCAGTTCTTGAAAGATGCCGGCGTAAACGAGATTGCTTCCGCCGGCGATCAATGACAGGGAACCACCTTGGATCACGTAAGGTCGCAATTCAATCTCTAATACTTTTCAAATCCAACCATTTTCAAGGTCCAGTCGCTGACGCCCCCCTTATCGTTGCGGTGGATAAACATTTTCCGGATCGAGGTCTCAAGATTTCTGCGCTCGATTCCACTCAGAAACGGAATGTCGAACTGACGCGTTTGCTTGAACTTCTCAACCACGGCCTCAGTCGGATCGCAGACCGGTAGCCTTGCGGCAATCGCGTGCGTGGCATGCAGATCCTCGATAAAGTAAAAGCCCCCTGGCTCAACGATGGGGAACAGCTTTCCGAGAGCAAGCTGCTGGTGGTAAGCTGCGTGCGAAGCATCTTCGATGATGATCCTTACGGGAGGTAGTGAGCTCGCAAGTCTTTCCAGGGCTAGCGCGTCTCCCATGTCAAGGCGCTCGAAACGGAATCGGTCCAATTCAAAGGCGCTGAAATCGGAGATGTCGCAGCCGACGATGTTGGCTTTGGGAAAGAACTCCAGCCACATCTTGATGGACGGAATGTCGTAGACCTTGCGAGCGAGCAACGCACCGGGATCGAGAGAGCCGTACCCATGCTGCAATCCAATCTCGACCATCGTGAAAGGTTCGTCGCGGAATTCTTCGAATAGAAAAGAGTAGAAGCTGGTGTAGCCATGTGCGTCGCCAACCTCATCTCCCTTGTCGGTTCCTAGGCTATTTGCTCGCTTCGTCAAATTCGGCACGTTCATTCCAACATCACCTGTTCTTGGAAGAGACCCAGAGATAGTGGACGGCTTTTCAAAGCGCGTGCCAAACCGTAAGTGATGATTTCTTTTGCGTATTCTTATCAAGCCTCTGTCGCCGGTTCGACCGAGTGTCGCGATTCTGACAAGTCGGCACACAAACGCTCAACCGCGCTCGATTTTTAGCGCATCGCCATTTCGACGAAGTTTCAACGGCAGACGAACCGTTTCATCGGGATGCGATCGGAGGCACATTGACGTTGGCCTAACGATCCCCTCTGTTGAACGTCAAAGTTGCGACCGGATTGAGCACGAGATCGCGACAACGAGCAGGCTTAAACGCATTCACAGCAGGAAAGACGACTGCGCCGTCAAAGCGCTTGATCACGAAACGACAAAGACGCGAAATACATAATATTTTCGATGAAAACTGTGCGCACGCCAGTTCAACTTCCTTCGGCGCGCCGCCAAGTTCGAGGGCTTGTGCCGGTGCTACGTTTAAACTCACGACTGAAGTGATAGACGTCGCAGAAACCGCAGCGTTCGGCAATGGTACCGAGCCCGGCGTCGCTTTCCAAGAGCAGCTTCTGCGCCATCATGATGCGCTCTCGGATCAGCCAGCGCCTTGGGCTGATCTGCAGATGCCTTTGGAATAGCCGCCGCGTCTGTGCGGCACTCAGGCCCGTGACCGCGACCAGTTCGTCGGCATGCCAAGATCGCTCCGGTGCCTGCCGCATCTTTGAGACGATGGCCCGCAATGGAGCGGGGAGACGGGAATCACCTTGCTTAGACGGTGCTGCGATGAGGTGCAGCAGTTCCGCCACGAGGCGATTGAGGGCCAAATCAACGTTATCATCTCTGGCGCGCAAGACATCAAACAGGTTTCCGAACCACCGTTCGAGGTCTTTCGGTGCCGATATCGTTGCGAGGGTTGCGCCGGTGCCGAACACTTTTTGGCGAATAGCCGGCGTGTTCGGTCCGTCGATCCTTACCCATAGAACGGTCCAGGGATCGCTCTCGTCCGGCCAGTGCGCATGTGGCGCCTCGTTGGCAATCCAAATCAACTGATTGCGCCCAACAATGAATGTCCTGCCCTCGCTGGATACGAAGCCACGTCCCGCTGTGCAGTACAGAATGTCCTGACCCGGATAGTTGTCTCGCGCGATGTGGTGGTCGCGCGCGGTGATGGCTTTGCCAGCCCTAAGCACCGTAAAGGCGCAGCGAGTCCAGGCGGCGTCAGGAAGGACGTACTGATAGCTTTCCGGAAAAACTGTGCGCTGCGGTAATAATGCCATGCGTGTTTTATATAAACCGAAGCGTGCTTTGTCCATTTCCACCCGCGAATTCCACGCCTACGCTCGCAGATAACGACTAACAATCAAACTCGCCGATCGGCATCCAGGATGCACGTTTTGTATTCCTGAGTAATTGCTGCGAGGATTCAGGGGGATCCGGTGCCGATACTCACCGCCCGCGAACTGCGCCAACACACGCCGAGCAAGGATGTTCTTCTCTTCCGCTGCCGATATCGTGAAGGCAATCGACACCATCGCGCTGGCTTCAGGCACATTCAGGGAGGAATTGATGAGTAAACCGAGAATCACCGTGGTCGGCAGCTTCGCAGTGGGACTTACCATTCGCGCTCCGAACATCCCGGTCTTCGGCGTCACGATGTTAGGCAGCAGTTTCGATATGGGGCCTGGGGGCAAGGGGTCCAATCAAGCGGTTGCGACTGCGCGACTAGGCGCGGATTCGTCGCTGGTAGCCATCATCGGGAAAGACAAGTTCGCCGATATCGCGGCCGACCTCTACAAGGCCGAAGGCGTTGGCACCACGCATGTCAACCAAATCGCCGAAAGTCCGACGGCGGTGGGCTTCATCATTCTCAACGAGCGTGGTGAGAACTTTATCATCATGGACTATGGCGCCACCAACGCCATGGATGCAGCTTTTGTGGATCGTGCCGAGGGCCGTATTCGGGAAAGCGACATCGTCATGGCAGTCCTCGAACCTCCTGTCGAGGTAGCAATGCGAGCCATGGAGCTAGGCCGCAAGCACGGCAAAACGACTATCCTCAATCCGGCCCCCGCCGTGCCGCTTCCGGATGAGATCTTCCCGTTGGTCGATTACCTGACGCCGAACGAAAGTGAACTTCGTATTCTGCTCGGTCTGCGGCCGGACGATCCGCGGCCCTCACGCGAGCTCGTGGAAATACTGCGCAAACGCGGCGCCGCCAATGTGATTGTAACGCTTGGCGACCGCGGCGTGCTCGTCGTCACCGAAGCGATCGACGCAGCCATCCCGGCTGCCGAGGTCAACGTAGTGGACACGACGGGCGCAGGCGACGCGTTTAATTCCGGCTTCGCCGTGGCTCTGGCCGAAGGCCACGATGTGATCGAGGCCGCGCGCTTCGGGGTCTGCTGCGGTGCCCTGGTCTGCACGAAGCTCGGGGTCATTCCTGGCATGGCAACGCGCAGAGCAGCCGACGAGATGTATCGTAAATTCTCCGCCTTGAGTTGAAGGAAAGCAGGATGGACCTAAACCACAAAGCTTCCGGATGTCGAGTTGCCCGGGCCAACATTAAGAGGAATCGCAGCGAGGTGAGGATCGTCTGTAAGCCAGAATGCCAAAACCTGCCGAACTCCTATTCGCCTGATCTTGCCATCGCTGCAGGGCGTCCCGCACATCGAACCATGTGCGTGGTCGCCACCGGCGGCTCGGCGAGTTTTTGGGGCACTCGGCCGAAGGACGATACGTCGCTGCCTGGTAGCAAGTCTTCCGTCCGGAATTCTTTGACCAGCGGGCGCGTTGGAACTTTGGCACGAAGCTAGAGAGCTGAATTGCAAGATGCCCCGGATTTACGATTGGGCCGCACGCGAAGCCCAGCGCACAGTGACGGTGGCCGACCTGCGCGGCGCCAAAGACTCCGGCAGGCGCTACACTCAAGTCACCGCTGAGACGGCGGACGAGGCAGCAGCTGCGGAACAATCTGGTATCGAGATGCTGGTCACCCGCGCCCGCAACGTGGAGGCCGTTCGCAAGGGCTCGAAGCAGCTTTTCGTCACGGCGGCGCTCGGCTTTGCCGATGCCGCAACCCAGGACGATATCCTACGCACCGCATTAAAGGCGTTGACCGACGGCGCAGACGCCGTGATCACAGCGCGCGGCATGGCGACCGTCGCTGTGCTCGCGGCCGAAGATATTCCGGTCGTTGGTCATCTGGGGCTAGTTCCGAGGAAATCGACCTGGGTTGGAAAGCTCCGTGCGGTCGGCAAGAAAGCAGATGAAGCTTTGGAGTTGTTCCATCGCTTCCGCCGTCTAGAAGAGGCCGGCGCGTTTGCCGTCGAATGCGAGGTCATTCCGGCCAGAGTCATGGCAGAGATCCGCCGGCGAAGCGGGCTGGTCACGATTTCGCTTGGCTCCGGACCTGATGCAGAGGTGATCTTTCTCTTCACCGCAGACATATGTGGCGAGGAAGGCCGGCGTCCCCGGCACGCTCGGACCTATGGAAACCTGCAGGCCATACAAGAACGCCTCAAACAAGAGCGTGTGAAAGCTCTCAGTGCGTTCCGCGCCGACGTCAATGCGAATGCGTTTCCGGGACCGCAGGAATCCGCGCAGATCGACGACGATGAATTCGCAGCATTCTTGTCAGCGCTGGAGCAAGGAGGTTTTTGATCCTCGTTGGCACGCTGGGGCAGCGATACAGACGAAATTACGATTTCTCGGTACCTGAAGAATTTCGCTCAGGTAGGCGAGCATCTCACGTCAAAGATCCGGCGGAGCGGAGGCAAATATGGATGACATCTTATACGGTACGCGCGACAAACGCGGTAATTGGACGCCGAACAAGAGGCCGGAACGCGCGCCGATTTTTGTCTGGCCGGTGCAGCCGAAGAAAATTCTTCGTTGGTTGCCGGGGTATCTCTTGCCTTGGAATACCCTCTATTTCGCGATCTCGCTCGTATCGTGGATCTATCTGACACCCGCGCTTGATACAATGCGGGAATTCCACACTGAATGGCTTTCGCTCATCCTTCTGCGCAATGCCGGGCTAACGGTCCTTGTCTATGGCGCCTTCCACTTCATCCTTTATGTCCAACGACGTCAACAAACGAACTTCAAATATAACGCAAAGTGGCCCGACACCGACAACACTACCTTCCTGTTCGGAAGCCAGACAGCTGAAAACGTATTTTGGACTATGTGTAGCGGCGTGCCGGTATGGACCGCATACGAGGCTCTTACCTGGTGGATGTATGCTAACGGCTATTTGCCGTACGTCGATTTCGGAACTCACCCCGCGTACTGCGCCGCCCTTGTGTTGGTGATGCCGGCCTGGCGCGAGTTGCACTTCTATCTCATTCACCGGCTCATTCATATGGGACCGCTGTACCACATCGTACATAAGATACACCACAAGAACGTTAACCCGGGACCTTGGTCCGGCCTGTCAGCATCTACACTCGAGCACATCTGCTATTTTTCCGGCGTGCTGATCCATTTCGTCCTGCCCTCCCATCCGGTGCATGCAATGTTTCAGCTCATGCACGCGGGGTTGTCACCGGCGAAGTCTCATACCGGTTTCGACCGGGTGGTCGTGGACGATGCAAAAGCCATCAGCACAGACAACTTTTATCACTACCTGCATCACAAGTATTTTGAAGTGAATTATGGAGAGCGGCGCATCCCGCTCGACGAATGGTTCGGCACAGCTCACGACGGTTCTTCCGAAGCCGACGAGAGGATGTACAAGCGCATAAAGGCCAAGAAGTGGGCGCGCGGCAATTAGCCCGGAATTGGTAAGGCAGATCGGACGGTCTTTCCGACTCTTCTGATGGACGATGGCTACATACTGCGACTTTCCCTTCCACCCACCAGCAACATTGGCGCCGCCGACCCGCGGATCTTGCTACCGCATCGGCGCAGTTGCTGTGAGTTTGACTCAGAGGAGATGTAAATGACTAGTCAGGATGAATGGGTAGCGGCTTGCGCCACTGACGCATTGATGCCCGAAGAGACCATTCGCCTCGATCACGGCGGCCGTACGTTTGCAATTGTTCGCTCTCCGGAGGGCGACTACTTCGCGATTGACGGCCACTGCTCTCACGAGAAAGTCCATCTTGCGGACGGCATTGTCGATGGGGGAATCATTGAGTGCCCGAAGCACTTCGGGACGTTCGATTACCGCACCGGCGAGTCGCGCGCATTGCCTGCATGTGTTGACCTGCGCAGTTACGAGGTGAAGGTCGAGAACGGTACCGTCTTCATCAAGCTCTGAAGTCAAAAGCACGACGATGTCAAAGCAGAGCTTGCTTATACTACAGTCCCTGTGGGCGATGGAACGACGCCAACCCGATGGGGTCGAGCGTTCTATCGACCATAACATCGCGATGATCCTAAAAGCGGGCTTCGACGGCATCAGCACCTCCTGCGCTGATCCTGCACGTGTCGCCCTGATTGGGCGCGCCCTGGCCGGCTCAGGACTGGCAGTCGAGGGTATGTGCTTCCCGCGGACGACCGATCACTTGAAAGCGGCCATTGACCTTGCTCACCACCTCAGCGCCCTGCATCTCAACGTCCAGCCTGACATCCGCCCGCGCCGTGTATCCCTCTGCTCGAGGGCTGGATCAGGGTGGCGCAAGAGGCGGGCATGGCGATCTACTTCGAGACGCATCGCAACAGGATGACGACGGATCTCCTCTTCACACTGGACCTGATGGACCAGGTTCCTGGGATGCGCATGCTTGCCGATCTCTCGCACATCTTGCTGGGGCGCGAATTCTGGTATCCGATCTCGGACGAAGACGAAGCACTGGTGCGGCAGGTACTCGATCGTACCTGGGCTTTTCATGGCCGTGTGGCGTCTCGCGAGCAAATTCAGGTCGAGATCACTTTCCCCCAGCACAAAATCTGGCTGGATCTGTTTCTTGGTTGGTGGAAATACGGCTTCAACAGTTGGCGAAGGCGCGCCGGCGCGGGTGCCCGTCTCACTTTCACCTGCGAACTTGGCCCGCAACCCTATGCCACTAGCGATCGCCATGGCAACGACACCACTGATCGTTGGGAGGAGGCTCTCTTACTCAAATCCCTGGTGCGCGGCCTGTTCGAGAGCGCGGCAAACGATGCACAGCCTGCGCTCGGAAATGGTTCAGCTGCTTGAGCGACCAGTCCACAATGGTGATCGTTGGGGCGGGCGAAGCTGGTACGGCCGCTGCCGTCGCCCTGCGCGAAGGCGGCTGGGGAGGCATCGTGGCCTTAATCGGCAACGAAGCTATGCTTCCGTATGAGCGTCCGCCTCTATCCAAGGCGATCCTGACCGACGAGATGACCCCTGGACCCAAGCCGATTGTGACGGCAGAACGCCTCGCTAAGTTGGAGATCGATTATCTCCAGGGAAACGAAGTGGTTGCGATTGATCGCGCGGCTAATGTGGTCACGCTCTCAAGCGGGTCAAGGATGGCGTATCACCGGCTCCTCCTAGCCATGGGAGCTCGACCTCGGAGTCTGAGTGTTCCGATCGCTGAAGGAACGAGGGTCGCGACGCTGCGGACGTATGAGGATGCCACTCGCATCCGCAACACTATTGGCCAAGGACGCAAGGTCGTTGTGATCGGCGGCGGCTTTATCGGGCTCGAGGTTGCCGCGAGCGCGGTCTTAAGAGGGGCTTCGGTGGTCGTACTCGAGGCAGGATCGCGGTTACTCATGCGGGCAGTACCACCTCCTATGGAAAAACTAATCAGGGCCAAGCACGAACGCTCCGGGGTGCGCATTGAGACAGGCGCAAACGTTGAGCGGGTCGACTTCAGTGAAGGGCACTCCAGCGTGGTGCTAACCGGTGGTCGCTCACACGGGGCCGACCTGGTGATCGTTGGGGTCGGTGCGACGCCGAATGTCGAACTTGCGCAAGCGGCAGGACTGGTTGTCGACAACGGCATCGTTCTGGACGACACGCTGGTGACTTCGGATCCGCACATCTTCGCGGCGGGGGACTGCTGTTCGTTTCCGCATCGCCTCTATCAAAAGCGGGTCAGGCTGGAGGCCTGGCGCAACGCACAGCGACAAGGTGTGGTGGCGGCAGCGAACATGCTGGGCGAGAACCGTCCTTTCGACGACGTTCCCTGGTTTTGGTCGGATCAATACGACGAGACATTGCAAATCGTCGGCCTGTGCCCAGACGGAGAAATCCCCGTAGTCAGGAACCTCGGCACGAGGGGCCAGCTCCTGTTTTACCTCGCCGCCGACGGCCGTCTGGTGGCCGCATGCGGATTTGGGAACCTGGGCACGGTAGCGAGAGAAGTGCGTTTTGCCGAGATGATGATAAGCCGCGGAATTAGCCCCAAGGCAGAGGCTCTCGCAGACCCCGCGATGAATATGAAACATCTACTGGTTTAGTCAATTCGGCATTGCGGAACGCTCGTTCATCACCTGCCGCCGCTACGACCGCGAGACCAACGCCTTCGGAGGTCGACCCCGCCTCCCTCCGGACCGAGGAGTAGCACCGTGCGCCTTTGGGTCATGTCCGATCTGCACATCGAACTCACCCGCGGCTGGGACCTGCCGTCCGGCAGCGCGCGCCCCGCCTTCGACGTCATGGTGGTCGCCGGCGACCTGGTGCCGAGGGCTGAGCGCGGCGTCCGCTGGCTGTTGGATCGCGTGCCTGATCGGCCGGTGATCTACATCATGGGCAATCACGAAGCCTACGGGACCGACATCGACCGCACGCTCGAGAAGGCCAAGGCAGCGGCTGCCGGCACGAATGTGCATGTCCTGCAGGACGAGACCATCCGCATCGGCGACGTGACGTTCGCCGGCGCGACGCTCTGGACCGACTTCGCGCTTTTCGGCGACGCGCATCGCGGAATGGCAGTCGCCGCCGATCACATGAATGACTTCAAGAAAATCCGGGTCGGCCACTACGTAGAGCGCTTTCGGCCCCCGCACGCGCTCGCCAGGCACCGGCGTTCGCTGGCGTTCTTGGAAGCCGAGATGCCCAAGCCTCGCGACGAGAAAAAGTTGGTGATCGCCACGCACCACGCGCCGGTGCCGGCTCCCGCGGATCTCCACGATCCAGACCTCCGACCCACGCTCGAAGAGTTTTTGATGGTCGCTTATCGCAGCGATCTGAGGTCGTTGATGAGTCCTCAGTCGACAACAGAGGACAAGAACGAGCTGCGGCCAGCAGATCTATGGCTGTACGGGCACACCCATGAATCCTTCGACGCCGTGATCGGCAAAACCCGCGTCCTCAGCAATGCCAAAGGCTACGGCCCATGGCCCGGCCAGCACCGGACCTGTGACAACCCGAATTTCAACGAGAAGCTCATCATCGAGATCTGAAAGGGGCCGACCATGAACGACGCCGACTGTCAGAAGCACGCCGGCTGGCACCGACGCGACCCGTCGTTGCGGCGCCAAGATAGGCCTCGAACAACTGCATCACCGGGCCGATGATCGACAGGCTCGGAACGTCGATCTCTTTGCACTTGTCCTCGAGCTGGGAGACCAGGCCCTTCTCCCGCAGCGTGAACAGTTCGATCCCCGGCGCGCAGGCTCACCACCAATGGTCGGGTCCTCTAAGCCACGGGATCGGCGTCCAAAATTTGAATGCAAAGACATTTGGAGGTCGGCGTCTGTGGAACATGCTCAAGCGCAGGTGCTGAGAGCGGGGAGCAAGAAATCTCCCAGCTGCGTCCACGCGGGAATGGTTTGCATGATGCATCATTCCGCTGGGATCTTGGCGACCTCTGCCAGAGGCCCCGGTTCTACTCGGATATCACCGGAAAAAGGACGCTCTTGGAGACCAATGAGTCCCAGCGCCATCACGACGGCGATTGAGAACACGCTGAGCGCCGCAATTTGCGCACCGGGCTTCTTCAGGTGCACCAACCCGATTGATATCTGTGTCACCACGCCAAGGATCAGGACGAGAATCCATTTGGCATCGAACGTGCGGTCGGAGGCCAACGCGAGCCGTTCGGAACGCGCGCTGCCCGCTCTGACTGCGGCATTTAGCAAGGCAGTCTGCACCGCCCCGCCCGCTGTTTGAGCGATCCGCGGATCGCTCACCTCTCGCAGCAAGGCGTCGTAGGCGGACTTAACCGAATTGGCCGCCTGATCCTGCGCCATCGCCGGCCACTCGTCGTCCACGAGGGCGGCGACGTATTTTGCCAGTACTGAGCGGAGGCCGCCCATGTCCGAGGCGGACGCGATACTAACAGCATAGATGTTGCGCAGTTCCGCCGCCTCTGACTGTACCGCGCGGGTCGCTTGGCGGTTGCGATCGGTTATATCGTTGGCCAGAAATCCGGTCAGGAACGCAAACAAAACTCCGACCGTTCCGAAAAACGGAGCGACCACGCCTTCTATGCGGCGCACCGGCACGACCGTTGCGGGGCTGAAACTCGCGATCACAATGACAGCGCCAGTCGTCGCGTAAAAGGCGAAGAGGACTGCGAACAATTCAAATATTGGAAAGTCTAGCCAAGCTTTGATCATTAGGTTAGCCGATCCCCTGTTACAAGGCGGCGAACCCGACTAGAACATATGAGCATTGGGCCCCAAATAATATGTTGGTAGTGGAATCACAACCCTGGCCACGACAGAATGGTTCATGGATTCGTTCATTCTGGCAGAATGTTTTCCATGGCCTTTGAAGGGCCGACTCTGGGCACGCCAGATCACTGGGCACCTGGTCCGCATATGCCAGCCTACGTAAAGCCTTATGTCAGCCGAGCAAGTCGGATGCCGCGGATGCAGAAGCGATTTGTGAGGCGATCCCTGCAATGCGGTTCCTACCGGCGAAGTCTGCCGAACAACAAGCCGCCGGCATGATTTGCGGACGCGGGAAATATTGATCAGGCAGCGTAGCAGCCTGACAACGCCGTGCACGTCTGCATGGCCGAATTGGGAATGGTGGCGAACGCTGGCTTGGTGAGCACAGCCGAGCTGCTGCCAACTCTTCGGGACGAAAACGACGACAGAATCCCTGATGCTGCCCGCTTTGTCCTGATCCAGCTCCCTGTCGCACCTCGACGGACGCTTCGATCTCGACGTGGTGCCGAAGACCGGGTCCGCGACCTCGACGACGAGGACCTACGGGCCAAACCGCGCAGATCCAACTGCTCGCCTGCGCAGCCTCAGTACGCTCTCAGACGAAGCGCCGATCGAGGCCGATTACTCGATATGGTCCGCAGCGACCTCGACTCCTCGCCGGCGGTGATGTCGCTCGCGTGCTCCGATCGGCAAGCAAATGGCTTGCCTGCAAAAGACCATGATCAACGAATGCGGGTTCCTCGATCCTCTTGTGTCGGCACCGAAGACCAGAAGCCCCTGGCCGAGTGGATCGAGGCCTTATCGCGCGACCCCGATCACGACTGCGTGTCTGCGGCGCTTCGAGATCACGAGTAGGAGGATCTCGAAAACTTCTTCCCGTGGATGACGAAGGACAGTCTTGACGCCCCTGGGGTACCTTTTGACGCAATACGAGATTGCTACACCTATAGACTACCTCAATTTGCTATTGATATATCTCAATCGTCGTGAGATTCTGACTTGATCGCCAGCTTCGAGCAGCTGTTTCTGAATTTTCATGGGGAGTGTTGATGAGGACTGACTGGGAAGAACCGATCGCACGTATGGTAGGGCGTATCGAAGATACGGCTCGGCAGGTAGGGGACGCCTATCCACATTGGGCGAACCCGGAAAGCGGCACTTGGACTACAACTGCGAATGGGGATTGGACCGGCGGATATTGGTTGGGGATGCTTTGGCTTGCCTCTCGCGGGAATGGCGGCGAGCGCTTCAGGATTCTCGCGGAGCAAGGTTGCGCGCGCCTTGCGCCGCGCGTTGCGGCCGACACCGCGTTCAAGGCCGCGACCTTCTATTACGGGACTGGACTCGGCTCGCTGCTCGCCGGCAGCGAGCACGCCCGGGCGCTCGGCCTCGCAGCGGCGCGAGACCTCAAGCAGCGGTATAATCCGAAGCTAGGCCTGGTACCCCTCGGCGCGAATGCAGAGGAGGGCTCGGACGTAGGAGCGACTGCAAGCAGTGTCGATAGCTTGGTCGTCTCACTGTTGCTGTTTTGGGCGGCTCGAACCGCCAATGACCGAGAAATGCGTGAGGTCGCCGCCAATCATACCGACAAGGTGCTGGGACTTCATCAGCGCGAGGACGGCTCATTCGTGCAGTCCTCATCGCTTGATCCCGCGACTGGAGAGATCTTACGGCGCTACACGCACAAAGGCTACAGCGAGAGCAGCGTCTGGGCGAGAGCACAGGCGTGGGGGGTCGTTTGCTCGACGATGAGTTACTTGTCCGGCGGCCCAGAAGAGCGGTGGCTTCAGGCCGCCATGAAGGGGGCCGACTGGTGGATCGCCCATGTGCCAGCTGACCGCGTGTCATACTGGGATTTTGACGATCCGCAAGCCCCCAACGTTGAGCGAGACACTGCCGCTACCGCCTTCATGGCGTCGGCTTTTCTAAAGTTGAGTTCGATTGCGCCGTCTGAAAGCAAGCGGCAACTATATCGGCAAGCCGGAGAACGGACCGCTTTGGCGCTTGTCGAACGTCATCTCACTCCGGTCGACAAGAACGATAAACGTTTGCCTGGCATGCTGGTCGAAGGATGTTTCAACAAGCGCGAGGATTCTCGCGCCGAGGACTACGTCAGCAATGCGGAACTCATCTTCGGTAGTTACTATTTGTTCGAGGCGCTCCATTTGCTTACTGGCAGATTGTCGCCTGCGGACATCTAGAACGGCACCCGCCGCGGGCCGGAGATCGCAATTATTGAGTGCGGGCGTGAGCGCCACGCTATAGAGGCAAAGCCGGGTCATCATATGGGCTCAACTCATCGCGCGGGCGATGGGGCCATTTTCCACCGCCGGATAGATGTCGGCGATGGAAATATGCGGCAGCGACCCGCGCTGCTGCCACAAATCGGAGAGTCTCAGCGCTTTTGGATTGTCGGCCGTATTGATCGCGGTCCTCGGTTCTGGCAACCGGTATTGCAGCCAAAAGTCGAGTTGTCGCGGTCTATTTTGACGGGATTCGACGAGCAGGCATCGAGCTTGGCTGGTTTGGCTCGAATGATCGCGAGCAAAAAGGAGGAGGATCTATTTCGGAGTATTAAGATTAGCTGCCGTTATGCAAGGCGCCAGAACCTGGAGTGAGGACGATTCCGAGCCATTGGACTCGTTGCGGATGTCTCAACGGCGCGGCGCGCCGCCCTCCCCAGAACGGAGTGGGCGGCACTGACACGGCGGTATCCCTGGGAGTTAGGCGGGCAGACTGAGCTAGTCGCCTATGTAGACGCAGCCTCTCTTCTTGGCGATCTGATAGACGACCACACTCAAGAGCGCGATGAACGATCCGTAGATAGGGAACATCCAAGTCAGATTCTCGCGCTGCAACCATACGAGGAGATACGGCGTGGTACCGCCGAACAACGTGGCTCCGATTGCATAGCCGAGCGCGACGCCGGTAGTTCGCACGGTGCGCGGCATTAATGTTGTGGCTATGAAGTTGTACAGCGCCATGTTGCAGCCCACCATGGCTCCCCCGAGCAGCATAACAATTGAGTAGGTCAAAAGGCTCTGTTGCGAATAGAGCAATGTCAGGAAGAACGATGGGATGAGTAGCAGACGTATCATTATGAATGCGCGCGATGGCCGCACCTTGTCTGCAAAGGCGCCTATGGACGGTGAGAATATCATCCAGGAAAATCCCATAAGGGTCAGGATGCCGTACACCCAGGTGCTATTCTCCTTAAACACCCCATTGGCGATGTTGGGCAGACCGAAATTATACGTGTAGTTCGCAAGCTGCACGGAACCGACCACCAAAATAGCAGCGAGAAGCGACAACCGAACGCTCCAGAGCGTCTTCCATACGCCGCCGGTCGTTTCCTGAATGCGCGACATCTCATCCGCGCGGTGCATCGCGCGAGCGATCAAGGTTTCCGGGATGGCTTGGCGAAGAAAGATGATAAGCAAACCAAGCACGCCACCAACCCCAAACGGCACACGCCAGGCCCACTCGCGCATGACCTCAGGAGCAACGGAAGCACTCACCAAAAATGCGACCAGGCTGGCTCCGATTGAGCCCAGCATGACGAATGTACCATTGATCAAACCAAGGTACCGGCCCTCCTGCCCTGGCGGGGCCAACTCGATTGCGATCGCGTTAGCGACGCCCGCCTCAGCGCCCGTGGCAAGACCTTGCGCGAGCCGAAGAAGAACCAGCACGACGGTGGCCAGGGTCCCGACGTCCTTGTGAGCCGGCAAGACTGAGATCAGCAGCGAGGACAACGCCATTACCGTAACCGCGATCATCATGACGCGTTTGTGGCTGATGCGATCTGCAATTGGACCGAGCAAAGCCGCCCCCAACGGCCGCGCCACAAAACCCGCTCCGAACACCGCCAGTCCACCGAGCAGAGAGACGATTGGGTCATTGGAGGGAAAGAAGTGCGGCGAAAGAAACGCCGCCATGAAACCGTAGACTTGCCAGTCGTACCACTCAAGCGCGACGCCTCCGCCGAGGCCAATTGTCATTGACCTCGATGTAACTTGCTTGTCGGGGTGAACGAGTGCGATGGAGGGTTCTGCAGTTGTTTGCATGTGTCTGCTTCCGCTCGTTGCTGCAAATTGTTTAGGATTTCGGGGCGCGCGAGAGCGCGGGTCACTCATTGGCCGTAGCGAGCCCAGAGCAATACGTGTGAATTCAGAAGACCCGCCAAGTTGAGCAAGCCCAGGGAGATTTCGGGCGACACCGGTGCGAACGGATGCCTAAGCGACCGCAGGCGGCGGCTCCGCCTTTCTTCATCAAGATATTTCAAGTAGCGGTTCGCGCATGCGAGCTGACGTCGAAGCCCGTTCGATCGAATCCCTCTGCTCCCTTGCGCAATCGCGGGCGCCGATACCATCGCTGCGACCGTCGAGCCGACCGGATAGAGGGATTGAATGCGAAATTTGCTGCCACTCAGCGTCATCTTGTAGGCCGCGAGGGTCTTCACGACAGACCAAGGCGAGCCGCGCGAGCGAGGGAAATTTGATTGGAGACGCCACGTCACGACGGGAGCGCTGACGCGTACTGCAGGCGCCACGAGGGCGCCAACTGCCTCAGACGCGTATCCAGCAAGAACCTTGCGGCGATCCATTTCATCCCCGGAACATGGGCTGCATCTTTGTGCAGCATCTCAATTATCTACGAAGAACAACATAGCGCTGCCGCAATGTCAATAATGATGCATTTCATTTTCGTATTAGGCTATCTCAATTCGCTAAGCACACTGAAGGGTGCTGTAAGTTCACGCAGGCCACAGCCCTAAATACCAGCAACTTCTGTGGAATTCTCGAGAATTGACCTGCGTCTGGCTACAGATTGACCTATCCCATTTGGGATGACAATCTGACTTGCCGCGATTGGCGCGGCTCGCTTTGAAATGGAATTGACCCACGTGCGACTGATCCAATTTGTATCTGCCGACGGTTGCCGCCATGTTGCAGCTCTCGCAGCCGGCAATTCGGACCCCGTTTTAGTGAAGAACGCGGCTAGCGTGCGCGACTTGGCGTTAGAGGCCGCACGCTTGCGACTTTCGCTCGCCGAGTGCATCGAGACCCATGGTTTCGGGGAGCAGGTCGACTACGATGCGATCGTCAGCGAGAAGCGGCTGCTGCTGCCTCTCGATCACCCGGACCACTCCCGGTGTATGATCGCGGTCACAGGCCTTACGCATCTCGGTAGCGCCGAGTCGCGAGACGCCATGCATGCGAAGTTGGCCGCAGCCGACCTGTCGGATTCGATGCGGATGTTCAAGCTCGGTGTGGACGGCGGAAAGCCGCCGCCCGGAGCGCTCGGTGTCCAGCCGGAATGGGCCTATAAAGGCGACGGCTCCTGGGCGGTCGCCCCCGAACAACCGCTCACATTACCTTCCTACGCTGAAGATGGGAGCGACGAAGCCGAAGTTGTCGGGCTCTATGTGATCGGCGAACAAGGTGAGGTCCTACGGGTGGGCTTCAGCCTTGGCAATGAGTATTCAGACCACGTGATGGAGCAGAGGAATTACCTTTACCTCGCTCATTCAAAGCTGCGGCAGTGCTCCTACGGCCCTGAGCTGCTCATGGGCGATCTTCCGGACGAAGTCTTTGGAACGATCCGCGTTCTCAGGGCCGGCTTGCCTATTTGGTCGGGGAATTTTATTTCCGGCGAGAGCAACATGTCTCACTCCATCGCCAACCTCGAGCACCATCACTTCAAGTACCGCGCTTTTCGGCGTCCCGGGGACATACACATCTATTTTTTCGGAGCAAGCAATTTAAGCTTTTCGGCCGGTGTCCGGCTACGGGGCGGCGACACGTTCGAAATCGAGTCTCCGAGCTTCGGGCGGCCGCTGCGCAACCCCCTCGCTGCGGATGCGCAACAGGAAATCGTCAGGGTGCTGCCATTGTAAGTTGGAATCAGCTACGCCAAAGATTGGCATAGCGATCTATGGGCATTTTGAGATAAGCAATTAAAATGCAAAAATGGCATCCTCACCTGCGGGCGGGCAACGCTCCCCTCTTTCTCCGGCTACTCGAAGCTGTCGAGCGGGACATCGCAGCAGGAGTTCTTGCCGCCGGAACGAGGCTACCGACCCAGCGTGATTTGGCTGAAGATATTGGCCTCAGTGTCGGCACGGTGATCAAGGCCTATGCGGAGGGTCAGCGGCGAGGGCTGCTTGTCGGACACGTTGGTCGGGGGACGTTTGTCGCATCACAGCGCCCAAGCTCTGCGGCTGGAGGGAAGGTCGTTGATCTAAGCCTCAACATTCCGGGCCCATCATTACTGCCCAAGGTGCTCGCCGAGAGCTCATCAACGTTCCCGACGGCCGATATTTCCGATTACGTGGGATACCTGTCCCACTCGGGCGTTTCAGAACACCGGGAGCAACTCGCCAACCTATTTCGCGAAACAGGTTTCGATGCCAATCCGAACAACCTTGTCATTACCAACGGAGCGCAGCACGGGATATCGCTGACACTCAGTTCGATCTGCCAGCCGGGGGACAAAGTCTTTGTCGAAGCCGGCACCTATCATGGTATGAAGTCGTTCGCGCATTTCGCAAAGCTCGAGCTTATTGGACTGCCGATGGACGGTGAAGGATTGCTTCCCGGGCCTTTCGACAAAGCGGCCGCTAGCGGGACAGCGCGGGTGCTTTTCGCCATTCCCACCATACAGAGCCCGACGGCGAGGATCATGAGTGCGGCGCGCCGCCGCGAGATCGTGCGGATCGCACGGAAGCGCGACATCCTGATCATTGAAGATGACGCCTATGGGTTTCTTGACGAGGCGAGCGAGCCACTCGCCTCGTTGGCGCCGGAGCGAACCTTCTATGTCAACACCCTATCGAAGTGCTTGGCCCCGGGTTTGCGTATCGGCATGCTCGTCGTACCCGAGCCGTACCTTGCGCAGATTCATCAAGCGATGCGCGCAACCTGCTGGATGGCCTCGCCAATCTCGTCCTTCATTGTGTCGGAATGGATCCGGACCGGAACGGCCGCCCGTGTGAAGCAGTCTCTGGTCCAGGAGGCGAAGAAGCGCGTGAAGCTCGCCTCCCAAATACTCAGGCCGCACATACGTCCAGACCACCCGGCAAGCTTTCATGTCTGGCTGGACCTGCCAAGCGACACTGCACAGCAGGTGGCAGCCCGTTCATTGCAGCGCGGCGTTATTACAACGCCTCCTTCGGCTCTCCTGGTTGAGCCCTCCTTGATCTCGGGGCTGAGGATCTCGATCGGCGTTCCCGAAAACATCGAAGATCTCGAATGGGCGCTCCGTCAGGTCGCAGCCGCATTAGAGGTCGGGAACGAAGCAAGTATGTCAATCATCTGAGTTGTGCGAAGGGACTTACCTCGCGCGCTCTCAACGAGACGCCACTGAGGCCCGGTGTGCCGCTTTGTTCGATCCAGATCCGAAGGGTCTCTGGATCACGTTTAAACGCATGCCGCTCGATTCAATTTCGCCACGTCGGTCAATCGAATCTTGTTCGAGGCACGGCCTGGACATCAATCCTCAAATTTCGATCGATAGTTGCCGGTGGACCTGGACAAAGATGATTGAGCGGAACGCGAAGCATCGTAGCGCTTGGTCAGCGGCATCAGAAAGACGGCGAAGAGCAGACTCAACGTCGCCACGCCGAATACCCTGAAGGTCAGCCAGCTAGTCGGCTTCGTTTCCTCGCTCTCCTCGCTTATGCGAAAACACCCAGACGCCGTGACGCTGAAAGAGGTCTCAGAGGATTCACAACGACCAATGGCGACGGTGAACGCGATATTTATCCCGGCCAAGAGCCTAGTGCTCAGCTGGCTCTAGCATCCGTTATTCGAAAAACTTTCGCCCCTGAGCGCCGTCCCGCTCTGATCGGTTGCACGCCCCCGGCCCTCTCCGGCGGCCACAGCTAACTTCCGCTTAGCTGCTCAATGTCGCAAATCGCCGCTCCAAACTTCGATGATCAAGCTGCCTCCGCCTCAGGTGCCCATCGCAAGAACGCGCTATTGGGATATATCAATCTGATATTGAGATAGTATAATGTTGACGTAGGCTAAGGGCCGAGATAGCGTTTGGGCCAAGTCAAATGGGAGCGGGCTCTCCTACAGCGTGAGAAAGGCCTGACGTGATCGATCAATCTACTGCCTCCGACAGCGGGGGCGCCCTTCACGGCCTGGTGGTCCTGGAAGTCGGCATGGTCATGCAGGTGCCGCTTGCCGGGCAGGTGTTGGGGGATCTCGGCGCAGACGTCATCAAGATCGAGCGACCGCAGGGTGACATCACACGCGGTCTCGATTTTGAAGCCACCCGCCTTGGCGGGATGAGTGCCTATTACGCGGCGATGGGCAGGAACAAGAGAACGCTCGCCCTGGATTTGAAGAACCCCGCCGCTTTGGAGATCCTCCTGACGCTGGTCGGTCGCGCCGATGTGTTAATGCATAATTTCCGGCCCGGCGTCATGGAACGGCTGGGTCTTGGTTATGGCGATCTCAGCGCGCGCAATCCTCGTCTTATCTATGCCGCAGGCTTCGGTTTCGGGGAAGCTGGTCCTCTTGCAGATCGGCCAGGTCAGGACATGCTAGCGCAGGCGTTTAGCGGCCTGGCACGGGGCGGACTGCAAGAGCGCCAGCCTCCGCAGCTGACCAACTCTCCTATTGTCGATTATGGCGCGGCCATGTCGCTCGTCCAAGGCATCCTCGCGGCCGTGATCGAGCGGCAGAAATCAGGCCGCGGACAAATGGTGTCGACGTCTTTGTTCGACGTTTCACTTGCGATGCAGCTGTGCGAGATCGCCAGTGAGAGCATCTATGGCGTGAAAACCAACTGGATACGACAGGCGATGCTCGTCAGGACTGCTGACGGCTGGGTTGCCGTCGTGATGCTATTTCGCGACAATCCTCTTGGTTTGTTATGCCAGGCGCTCAACCTACCGGACATAAGTGCGCGTCCCGAACTCGCCACGCGTGAAAAGCAGATCGAAAATCTGGCCACGATCCAACATCATTGTGAGCCCGCCTTTGCGCACTTGACGACTGAGGAAGTGCTCGCACGCTTGGCAGCCGTAGACCTGCTTTGCTCACCTGTGAATGAAATCCCGGAGGCGATCAGCCATCCTCAGGCAAGTCAGAACGGCATCATGTGGCAGGTCGAAGTGCCCGGGCGCGGACCGGTGCCGCTCGCCGGGCTGCCGGTCCGACTCTCCCGAACCCCTCCGGCCGTGCGCATTCACCCGGCGACTGTTGGCGCGGCCACCAACGAGGTTCTGTCGTCCTTTGGCTTCTCGGAGCACGCGATCCAGGAGGCAAGAAGCAGAAAGGCTTTCGGCTAGGTCCGCCAAAAAATTTGATCGATGCCCACCTACGTCGTCCGTAGTCGAGAGGACACGCCGGCCTTGTCCTGATTGCTCGGGAGCATGGATGAAATCGAGAGGCGCTCTGGGTCCCCGGGGCTGGGGGCAAGTCACGCTATCCAAGCTAAGGTCAAGTTCTGGGTTTTTTCCCAGCTATTCTGGAGATTTCTTTCGTGATTCCAAAATCCGAACTTGTACTGTGCACCTCCCCGCTCGCGCACGTCCGTCTCTTGGCCATGAACAGGCCGGCGAAGCGAAACGCACTCAGCAATGAGCTGATCGCGGCGCTCGCGTCGGCCTTGCGGGAAGCCATTTCAGATGAGGACGTCCGCTGCATCGTCCTTTGCGGGACCGACGCGTACTTTTCTGCCGGCGCGGATATCAAGGAAATGCAGCTGCGTGGCTTCGAGGCCATTAACAATCCTGTCCGGCGCAACGATTGGCGCGACATCACGAACTGTCCGAAGCCGATTGTTGCTGCCGTAGAAGGGGTGTGCTTTGGAGGTGGTCACGAACTTGCGATGCTCGCCGATATCGTCGTCGCAGGCGAAGGCGCGCTCTTTGGGCAACCTGAAATCAACATCGGAGTTCTGCCCGGTGACGGCGGGACCCAACGGTTGACGCGTGTGGCGGGCAAGTCCCTGGCGATGCTGATGATCCTTAGCGGCCAGTCTATTTCGGCTCGTACAGCGTTGCAGGCGGGGTTAATCGCCGAAGTCGTCGAAACCGGTCATGCACATGCGCGAGCCCTCGAAATCGCGGACATGATCGCTCACAAGCCGCCTCGTTCGGCGGAGCTTGCCAAGGCTGCAGTTTTAGCCGCCTTTCAAATGCCCCTCGATGCCGGCGTCGAATTCGAACGTCAAGCGATTCGGGTTGCTTTCACCACCTATGATCAGCAGGAGGGAATGAACGCCTTCTTTGAGAAGCGGCCACCAAAGTACCAAGGCAGATAAGATCCTTTGCGTGATTCTGGCCCTGCGACGAGCAGGACCAGAAGCGAGCCGCGCGGAGAGCACCTCGTTCCTTGTGGGTGCCGAGTTTCGACAAGCTGCGATAGATGAGACGGGTCGTCGTTGCCCCCTCGTGCCGTGGCGACAGCTAGTCGAAGCCTTCGTCGCGCCCTGCCCCTTGAGAAACCTCGAGCGCACCGGCGATCGACTGCGGGCGTCTGAGGAGGGATGCACGGCGAAAGCCACAAACGCAAGGGCCTAGGATGCCTGCGACGTCCTTGTAACGCTCGCGCTGCCAACGAAGCTCCCGGACGGCTAAAAAGATGCCGCTGCCGGAGCTTCTCCAACAGCGGCTCAAGTCAAGGGAGGAGGCAGACAACCGGTCTGCCAGCGGGCACGTTTGGCGCTGCGAAGCGCGCGGCAGGCTTTTGACCCGGTTTGTCTACGTTGGGCTCTTCCCAGAACAGCGCCGGAAAGCGGTATCTCGGCCTGGGGCAGATGAGGAAAAGGCTTCGTTCCGGCGGATTGCCTGTCACGAGCTATCGGACTGAAACATGCTGTGCACGATCCCACGCCCCGCGCTTAGCCCCGAGCCCTCAGTGGCATCGCAATACACAATTGAGCTAGTTCAAAGTTAGCAACGGCTTCAACAAGCTTCTCATCCTGGACCTCTGCCCCAGTGCATCCAGTCAATAGAATCCTACTCCGCAGAACGCTCTGAATACCAGGTGATCTAGACCGGGCTGAAACCGCGTGTAAGATCGGTGCAACGTCCAAACGGGTAATATTGGGCAGAAGCCGTGAAAGCGCCCCTTATTGGCAAAGTTGCGAGCCGCCTGTCGGCCGCACCAAAACGCGCGACCGTGGAAATCTATGCACCGTCTTTGCGAAGCCTTCCGCAAGGCTCCATGCTCGTCATGGCCACCTTGCCCGTCATTGACTGGAACGACTGCCTTTTTCGAGACTTGCGCGCACTGCGGAGGACATACGCTCCTGTCTATGCGGCAATCGTCATGATCGATCCCTTCGCGTGCTGGGAGGATGTTGCCGAGTTGTTGAACGAAGCCGGGATGACGGGGGTGATAAACTTCCCACCTGCATCCCTTCTTGAGCGGTCGACCGACGGCGTGCCGGTTGACACCGGACAGGAGCTCGAACTTCGGCGAATGGAATGGTTTGCGAGCCTGGGATTCAAGATCTTGTTCGCCGCCGGCAACGATTCTCAGATCACAACGGCAGAGAGGCGACTTGGCTCGCATCTCGACGGCATCATCCATTTACCGGAGGAAGCTCTCAACCTGACGATTGACGAAGAGATGGAACTGGCAAGCCTTAGGCCGCGGAAATCGACAGTCCCGACGTTCGCGCTCTTCGATGGGACAAGCTCGAAGCGGAAAGTGCAAAAAACCTAAGCGCCGCGAGGTTACTCCAGGATCCGTAGCTTCTTCATCTTATTGTACAGGGTTTTTCTTGAAAGCCCGAGAGACCTGGCTGTCTTTCCGCGGTGAAGCTTGTTTCGTTTCAACCCTTCGATGATCCATTCGCGCTCAGAGAATGCCGATGTGGGCTTAGCGGGTGACGCTGCGTTCAATAAGGGTTTGAGCACCTCGGCGCTTATATGCGCGTCTTTCAGAACGACAAGTTGGTTGACGATCTGGCGCAATTCCCTCAAGTTTCCGGGCCAATGATGGTCCGCCAGCGCCAAGAATGCAGACTTTTCTATTGCCAGCGTTTGCGCGTTCGAGTCTCCCTTGGCCTCAACCGTGAAATGCTGAATGAGTTGCGGAAGGTCCTCCAGCCGGTTTGATAGCGCGGGTAGCCCTATATCGAGCCCAACAAAGAAGGCAAGGAGGCGGGGACATAGAACACTTTCCAAGCCTGCTCCACGAGCCACTGTGGCGGTTGCGATGATCCGGGCGTTTGACCTTGCAGCGGATACGCCGTTCAGCGGCGTGAAGCTCCCCGTCTCGAGATAGTCGGCAAGTCGCTCTTGCCCATCCCTCGGCAGCTGATCGACATGCATCAGCAAGAGCGAAGAATCGCTTGCGGCTTCCAGGAGCGATAGTTGGCGTCTCCTGTTCTCATCGCCCTCGGCGCCGAAGAGCGTGCCGACCATATCGATGGCCGGACCGGGGCGGCAATGAAACAGCGCCGGCTTCGTGTGCTTCCGATCGCTAAAGGCATGAACGAGGCTGGCTATTCGTCGTTTGCCTGACCCCGCCTCGCCCCAAACGAGCACGGGATTGGGATTGCTGGCCAAGCGCCTTGCAGTCTCGAGCACGCGTTTCATGATTGAGGACTGCGCGATGACGCCGTGCCTGAACCCGCTCAATTGAAGCTGGCGCTCAAGGAGATCGACCTTCTCCCGTAGTAAGTGAATGGTCTTAAAGCCCGACGTCACCTCAAGGACCGACATTTCAAGCGGGACGCGGTCGAGCGACGAGCCGCCGATGAAGCCTTGGACGCCCGTTTCGCGGCAGATATCCAAAAGTTCGTCGGGCTTGGTTATTGGCCCACCACCAAGCAGGCAAATCACGTTTCTGTCGATGGACTGAGCCGCACGCGCAACAGCGCTCGTTCGCGCGGCAAGCTCCGACAGACTGATCAGGGGCTCGGACCCGCTTTCCACGCCGCGGTTGAGATTGAAGTTGATGCAGATAGCTCCAGTGCCGGCGTCAACCATTCGTTTTACTTCGGATTGGGTCCGCGTATAGCCAATCGTCATCAGGCCGCGTTCTGAGGCCTTCACCAGGAACGCAATTTCTCGCGCATAGCCAAGTCCGGACTTTTCAAGCAGTGACCTTCTGTAGTCATCAATGTGGATGATGGAAGGGAAGTTGGTGACTCCGGAAAAGCCCCACCTGATGATGCGATCGAGAAAGCGGTCGATATCGAGCTGCGGGTTGAAGGTACAGGCCCCGAAAAAGACCGGCAATTTTGTCGAGGGCAGGATTTCGGTACGGCCGAAGCCAGCCACGAATTCATTGGTATCGCGAATTGGAAGAATTGATGCAGGCGAAGAGCCACCCATAGCGCGAAAACGGCCCGCATTAAGAGCAAGCACGAAATCCGCGCCCGCACGTTCGGCCGCTCGCGCAGTCATGCCCGATCCGATTGCCGCGCCAAGCACAAACGAACGGGAGTTTCGGAAGAACTGCCTGATCCCGCCGCTTTTTACGTAGTCCGCCCGCATGTGCATACCGGCCCCGCCTCCTGCACGGCAGGCTTTCGAAAACTAGCTCCAATTTGCCGGCGCATGCAAGCGTCGGAGTGCTTTTCCGTTCGTCATGAAGAGATGGCAGTCCGCTGGCGAAGCCGCAAGACGAACCTTGCCAACCCCATTCGGCGGCTCGGGCTTCGGCGCCTTTGCAACCACGGCTGCCTTGCCAGCACTTCCGTAGATGTAGGTGACACTTCCAAGATGCTCTACGAGATCGACGTCGAGCTCAATCGCGACTTCCCTCTTCTCCGCCGCGAATGGAGAGAAATCGTCCGGACGAATTCCGAGCGTGATCGGCTTTCCTACGAGCAACTGATCCGGTTGGACGGGGACGGAGACCGTGGCGCCCGCATCGAGCTTGACGTCCATGCCCGCCTCGTGAGCGGCCTCGATGTGGCCGTCGAGAAAATTCATCTTGGGCGAGCCAATAAATCCGGCCACAAACCGGGATGCTGGGTTGTGATAGACATCGTGCGGGGTGTCTACTTGCTCGATATTGCCATCCTTGAGCACCACGATCTTGTCGGCCATGGTCATGGCCTCGACCTGGTCGTGCGTCACATAGATCATGGTGTTTCCAAGCTGCTTGTGGAGCTTGGCGATCTGGACCCGCATCTGCACCCGCAATTCCGTATCCAGGTTTGAAAGAGGTTCATCGAACAGGAACACCTTGGGTTCGCGCACAATGGCGCGCCCAATCGCCACGCGCTGCCGCTGTCCGCCAGAGAGCTGCCGAGGCTTGCGATCCAACAGATGATCGATTTGCAACAGCGATGCCGTCTCAGCGACCCTGCTATCGATCCCGGCTCTCGCCACTTTGGCCATACGCAGAGGGAAGGCCAGATTCTCACGCACGGTCATGTGCGGATAAAGCGCATAGCTCTGAAACACCATGCCGAGGTTACGGTCGGCCGCATCAACGTCGTTGACAACCTCGTTGTCAATCAAGAGCCGCCCGCCACTGATGCGCTCCAGCCCTCCGATCATTCGCAGCAGCGTCGACTTGCCCGACCCCGATGGTCCGACGAACACGACAAATTCGCCATGATCGATGGTCAAGTCTATATTGCGCAGGATCTGGATAGTCCCATAAGCCTTATTGACGCCTTCCAAACGGACATCGGCCATCACGCTCTCCTCTGTTCCGCCCTTTCAACCAGCGCTCTCGCGACCCCAATCTCCGTCAGGTTGGATAGGATGAAATCTGGCGGGGCCAGGGTCGGATCCTCCCGGGGCGGCACCCCGGTCGTGACCAGCACGGTCGGAAGGCCCGCGCGCCTGCCTGCCTGAATATCGGTCGGAATCTGGTCACCGATCATCAGTGTGGCGCTACGCGCCGTCCCGAGACGCAAAAGTGCGGTTTCGATCATATGGGGCTCGGGCTTACCAACAATGAGGGGCTCAACTTTCGTAGCAGCAGCCACAGCGGTGATCGTTGCTCCTGCCCCAGGCTCGAATCCGCCGGCAGTCGGCAAGAGGAGATCGGGGTTCGTTCCGATGAACACCGCGCCGTTCAGGATCGCCTCGACCGCAATCCGCAGCTTCTCATGCGTAATCTGGCGGTCGAGCCCCATGACCACAGCTTCGGGCCTTCGGTCTGTCACCTCGAGCCCCACCTCCGTGATAGCCTTTACCAGGGACGGCGCGCCGATGACAAAGACACGTGTGGTTTGAGGATATTTAGCGCGGACGAGCTCGGCGGCGGTGATGGCGCTCGTGACAACGTCTTTCGGCGCCATCTGGAGTCCGAAGTTCTCCAATTTGCGGACGACATCTTCGGGCGTGTGCGTCGAATTGTTTGTCACGAAACAGAATGGCAATCCGGCCGCCTGCCATCTTCCAAATGCCTGGATAGCATCGGCTATCGCAGCGTCCCCGCGATAAACGACCCCATCGAGATCCGAAATGATGCCTTCGACAGGCGGCCAGTCGATCTTAGAGCTACTGCTAGCCATTCATCAGCATCCCGCCGTTCACGTGAACGATCTGCCCGGTCATGTAGGAGGCCGCCGGACTCGCAAGGAAGACGGCAAGTCCAGCAATATCCTCCGGGACCCCCAGCCGTCCCAAGGGGATCCGGCCACTGTGGCGCGCTTCGGTTTCCTCTCGCGGACGCCCATGCATTGGCGTATCGATAATTCCCGGCGCAATTGCGTTCACATTGATTTTAAGGGGCGCGCATTCATAGGCGAGTAGTTTGGTGACGTCGTGGACGATCGCCTTCGACAAGCAATAATCTGCGCCGCCGGCCTGGTAGTTGAACACTGCCCCCTGCGAGGACAGTGAGGAGCCGACGTTGATGATGCGGCCGCCCCTGGCTTTCATGAAGCGGTCGATCGCCAGTTTTGAGCAGCGCAAAACAGCGACCGAGTTGACCTGGATAGTTCGCTCGATTTTCTCTGCATTGCCGTTCAGGAGCGGCTGGGCAGATTTGATACCGGCATTGTTCACCAGCACATCGAGTCGGCCAAAGCGTCTGGCAACCTCATCGAGAACCCTGGCGATATCGTCCTCACGCGAGACATCCATGGCCATCGGCAATGCGCCGTTGCCATAGGGCAAGCTTGCCAAAATGTCTTCGAGATTGTCCAGGTTAGCATCGGCGGCAAGGACGTTCGCCCCTCCCGCCCTAAATGCATTCACAATGGCCGAGCCGATGCCGCCCCCGGCCCCGGTGACGAGGACCGTTCTATCGGAAACTGAGAACCGTGTGGTCATTCCAACTCCAAGATCGTTTGGGATTTCAGAAACTCGTCAACCGCCTCTGCATTGGGCATGGAGTTTTGAGCGCCGCGCCGTGTCACACACAGGGCGGCGACAGCCAGCGCCTTCCTTACGGCTTCCCTTAGAGGCAACCGCTGGGCCAGTGATGCGGCGAATGCTCCGTTAAAGGCGTCTCCGGCCGCCGTGGTGTCGACGACCTTGACGGGAAAAGCCTGCAGAGCAAAAGAGCGCGTCGCGTCGGCATAATAGGCGCCCTGCGCCCCCAGAGTGATCAGCGCGGCACTTGGCCCGAGATCAAGAAGCCGCAAAGCCGCGTATGCTGCACTGTCGAAATCGTCGACCTCGATGCCCGTCAGTTCAAAAGCCTCCGTCTGGTTCGGTGTGACGAAATCGACGCTTCTCCACGCCGCCGATGAAAGCCCTGGCCTCACTGGCGCCGGGTTAAAGATGAGCTCGAAGCCTTTATCGCGTTTCAGCTCGAAGAGCTGGTTGAGCGCCGCGATCGGCATACCCATTTCGGCAACAACAATCGCATCGCGCTCGATTAATTCGGACGCGCTCTCCACCATCTCCGGCCCCACGTTCAGATTGGCGCCAGGGTCTATGACGATCATGTTGGAGCCGTCGTCACCGACCAGAACGAGGGCCGAACCGGAGACTTCTCCAGCACAGATCTTGATCGCGTCCGGGCGAACGCCAGCCTCACCCAATGACTGCAAGAGGGAATGACCGGCATCATCATCACCGAGACGTGTGTAGAAATGTGGCCGAAGGCCAAGTCGAGCGGCAGCGACAGCCTGGTTGGCGCCTTTCCCTCCGGGGGTGCGGGTGAGCGTACCCATCAGGCTTTCGCCCGGCGTTGGAAGGCGTTCGACGTTGAAGCTGAGATCCAGATTGGTCGTTCCGAAGAACATCAATGGCCTGGCACTCATTTTACAGCACCGAAGGTAAGGCCACGTTCGAGGTGGCGTTGGCCGATCACGATCAGAATGACGGGAATGATCATCGTCACGACCAGGCCTGCCGCCATAACAGGGTAGAATTGCACGCCCGGATTGAGCAATTTGAGAAGAGCGACCGTCACGGGCGCCTTGGTCGAGGAGAGGATCAGACCAAGGGCAAAGTTGTGCCAGGCGAGTAGGAAAATGAGCAGCGAGGCACCGATCAGGCCCGGTTTCAAGAGCGGCAGCACGATGTGCAGCACGATCCGGAAGGGCTTGGCACCATCCATGGCAGCCGCTTCCTCGATGTCCTTTGGGATATCTTCGATATAAGAGCGGCTCAGCCAGACGATCATTGGTAATGTGACGACCTGATAGACCCAGATCATACCGATATAGGTGTCATACAATCCGATCGTCTGGAAGACGCTGAAGAGAGGGATGACGACCAGGAGGACAGGGGCGAAACGGAATCCGAGAATGAAGAACGCAATGTCTTCCTTGAGCGGTATGTCCCGCCTCGCCAGGACGTAGCCGGCAGGCACTCCCACGAGCAGAGAGATGAAGACGGAGCCAAGCGCAATGATGACGCTGTTCGTAATCGGCGTGAGGAAATCGACCTTGATAGTGCCGTAGCTGGTCGCTCCTGCCTGCGCGACATCAAATAGGACGCGAAAGTTTTCCAATGTGGGCGAGAACAGGAAGCTTGGCGGCCAGGTCATGACCTCGGCCTGCTGCTTCAACGACATCATTACGATCCAAATAAGTGGAAAGGCCAGGATCAATGCGCAAATGCCGACGAGGATGTTCAATACCAGGTTTGTGGGCGTCGAGCGATTGAACCGCATGCGCTGCTTCCTCAGCTTACGCGCTGCCGAACAAAGCGCCACAGCTTGACCATGGCGAAAGTTCCGAACAGAACGATCATCCAGTTGACGACCATAAGGGCGGCACCACGCCCAAAGGCGAGATTTTGGAATGCGGTAATGTAGGCGCGCACCGAAAGTACGGAGGTGCTGTTGCCGGGCCCGCCTTGGGTTGTCCCGAATATGATGTCGAACTGATTGAGGGACTCGATCAGCCGAAACACTGCCGCGATCAGCATGTATGGAGCAATCAGCGGCAGCTCGATATGCAGGAAGGTTGCCCAACCCTTCGCACCATTGACGCGAGCGGCCTCCCTCACCTCCTCGTTGATCCCTTGAAGGCCAGCAAAGATGATCAACGCGAAGAACGGCGTATAAGTCCATACGTCGATCAGGATCAGGGAGGACATCGCTGTGCCGGGATCTGAAATCCATGCAAACCGGCCAATGCCGACGAGCGACAGCAAATAGTTCATGATCCCGTTTTGCGGGTCCATCATTGTCGTCCACATGAGCGCTACGCTCATCGGCGGCAGGACGAGCGGAAGTAGGATGACGGGCCGCATCACCCGCGCAAGGAAGACTTCAGTTGCGAACAGCTTGGCAAGTGCGAGACCGAAAGCCGCCTCCACAAGTACCGCCGATCCGGCGTAAACAATTGTCGTACGAACACTGTTCCAGAAATCCTCCGTCTTGATCAACGCTGCGTAATTGTTGAGCCCGACGAAGTGGACCAGCGGCCGACCGAACTTGAGGTCCGTTAGCGACTGAAAGACCCCGTAGAAGAACAGGAACAAAAAGCCGAGAAGTATAATGATGGCTGGAGCAATTGCGGCAAAGCTCCACCAATCAACACGCGGCTCCTCGGCACTCTTGACCTGCTTGTCCTTTGACGAGGCAAGTTGACTGGCCGAAGACTGCAACGTCACGATTCCGTCGAATCCTCGAATGTCCATTTCACGAATCTCTAACATGTAAAGGGGCGACAATTGCGCCTGCCGCCCGCTTTGGCGCCTTCACATGGACGAGCGGATCTCGGAAGCAAGGTCGGCCAGCGTTGCCTTCACGTCAGCTCCATTGACCATCTTCTGCATGGCCACAGCCCAAGCATTCATTGCTTCGGCAAAGCCGACGCGGGCTGTAAAGGCGAGTTGCGCCCTGTCTTGCACGCTCTTGAACGTGTCGACGAAGTTGTTGAACTCAGGCTTTGCCGCATATTCGAGCCAGGCCTTGTCGGTCCAAGTGGAAGCGCGCGGAGAGTTGACGAGCTTGCCGGCAACAGCGCCGTTCAGCTCGACCTGTTTTGACGTTGCCCACTGGATGAACAGCCAGGCTGCACCCTTCTTCTGGGAAGCGGCGTTCATTGCAAGAGACCAGATCCAGATGTTGGATTCGAAGTTCTTGCTGTTCGGAGCATGCAACGGGGGCGCGAATGCGATTTTGCCCGAGGCGGGCTTGCCGGCCACGTCGTTCCAGAAGCCGAACATATTGGAATCGATCGCCATCGCCGTTCGTCCGGAATTGATCCCATCGACCACCTGGTACCAGTTGTCGTTGGCAAAGGACGGAGCAGCGCACTTCTTGATCATGTCCACGTAGTCCTTGTGGAACTCGACCGACTCGGGCGAGTCTAGGCCGGTGTCTAGCTTGCCGTCCTTGACCGTAAAATCATGCACGCCGTAGGACCTGGCAATCGAGATGGCGGCCGTGTGGATACTGCTCCAAAACCGCACACCACGAACGCCTAACGGTATAATCGCGGGGTCCGCAGCCTTCAGCTTCTCGCAAGCGGCGGACATCTGTGGCGGAGTCGTCGGAATCTTGATGCCGTACTTGTCGAGGACGTCCTTACGGTAGAACAGCTGAATATTCTCAAAGCCATGCGGGATGGCCCACACCTGGCCGCTTCCCGGCTCGATCTGACCTTCCTTCACTTTCCAGGTCAGCGCATCCCGCAGTGCAGGGAAGAAATCCTTGTAGTCATAGGTTGCCGCGGTGAGTTTCGGATCGTTCAGATAACGATCGAGCGGCTCGAGCAACTCGCCCGGCGCGAGATCCCAGGCGGGTTGAATCCCGGTACCCACGACGTCCCAGCTTGGCGATTTTGTGCTGAGTTGGATGGTCAGCTTATTCCAATAGGCATCGTCCGGATAAAGCTCCGGCGTCACTTTGATGCCCGTGAGCTTCTCGAATTCCGGCAACTGGGCCGCGACCGCGTCGGCATACGGATGGATGTCGTACGCCCAGACGATCGACGTACCTTCGAACTGGCGCCAGTTGATGTCGTCTGCCTTGGCTTGGGTCAACGCAATGGCCGCTCCGGCCAAGAGCGTGGTGCAGATGAGAGCTTTCTTGGCAAACTTGGCCGAACGGCCGCGCAAAGCGGCAAGCTTCCTTGGCATGTTTCCCTCCGATGGACTCTTTGGCCCGCAAACCACGCGCCCCTCCTCTTCCGAAAGGCCGCAGCATCGCGAAAGCTAGCCACCATTCTTTCGCCGCAAGCGGCTTTTCAAAACGGAGGTTGGGTAAGGTTGGGTAATCTGGGAGCGACTTGTGAATTACGCCTTCCCAACGAGCGGGTGTCCGTAGCGAAAGGCCTGCGGTAGAGCAGAGGGATTGTCTTCGGCCCGAATGGTCTAAGGACGCAAACTCAACTCCCCCCGCCGTTCGGCCGGCAGAGTTTGACAGGCCAAATCGTTACCCATTCGTGACCGCTATCAATAAACCAGAAACTCCCGAGGTTGATAGCGACACAGGTCTACAGGCGTCCAGCTTCGAGAGGCAGCCCTTCCCTCGCTCCGCTCTGGGGTGGCTCGCCATTAGTTTTCGGCGACCTTGATTTGTACATCCCGAAAAAAACCATGCCCCTGCAAGATCGGCAACAGCTCGTGATGGTTGTGAACGATGTAGTCCGGCTCCGCTGCCCGCAAGCGCGACTCGGAAACAAATCCGCCGGTAATGGCTATGCTTATGAGCCCAAGATCACGTGCAATATTCGCTTCGACGGGCATATCGCCAATGATGAAGGTTGCCGGCGGTTTCAAATCGTTCTCCTGCATGTACAGACGCAGTCGCTCCCCTTTGGTCATCGATTTGTACTGCGTGGCGCGGCTTTCGAAGGCGAGCACCTCGTCAATGTATTCATTGATACCAAGCCTTTGCAATTGCGAACGAAGCGGGTCGACGATATGGTTGCTCACTATGATAGACGAAGCCGCTTGCTCGCGTGCTATTTCCAACATTCTGCGCGCGCCCTCGCGCAAATTGGCGTTACTCGCAAGCGGTTCGTAGGCGTCGTGAAAAATTGCACTCCCGTCGCGATCCGTGGCCGCCACTTCCGATTCCGACATTCCCAAATTTCGATAAAGAATCGAAAGTGGAACGTCGCAATGCTCCCGAAACGTGTTCATATCGATCGTTGCGCGGCCAAAGCGTTCTAATATGGCATTAGTCGTTTGCAATAACGCGTCGGCATCGTCGAGCAGGGTGCCATTCCAGTCAAAGACGAGAGCAGGTTTCATGATCTGACCTCAAGCAGGGATCGATTCCGAATAGGGGAGATCGGCCATCAAATTGCGCAAGTTTGTATCTGCGCGCTTCTGCCCAGCTGGCGTTGGCATCTCGAACGTAAAAGGTGAAAGATCGATGCCGTCATACCCGCACGGTAACAAGGATACGAGAAGTGAGAAGGGCAGATAGGTTATATCTGTTGCGTTGATCGATACCGCAATTTTGCTCTCGATGGCTTTGAGAACTTGCGGCTCGATATTGTGAAACTTAAGGCTTTTCTTCTTCTGTTCGGGCGATAATCCCTTCCATATTTGCCAGAATGCCAATTCATCTAGAGTCTCGATACCCATGCCGTAGTAATTTGGAGCCACTATCGGCGGCGAGCCGATCGCCCAATGCACACGTCTAGCGCCAGCGGCAAGGAGCAAATTTGTGACAGTCCGACTAGTGTCACCGCGAATGAGGGCTTCATCGGCAATTATTACCGTGCTTTCGGCCAGGTTCTTTGCCGAGGCGCGGTACTTTCGGGCAATACTGGACTTCCGCTCGCTAAGCACGCCGATCAGAGTTCGCTGAGAAAACTGAGTTTCGATGATCTCCCGACGCTGGGCGACGACACCTCGCGCGGCGAGAGCTGCAAACAGACCGTCAGCGTATGGCCCGCCGGTATTTGGCATGGAGGACACGATGATTGGCGCGGAGCCTGGTCCTGTTGAGACACGCTCGGCAATAAGTCCACCGAGGGCGCCCCCGATATTGTAACGAGTTTCGAAATGAGATTGGCCCTCGATCGACGTGTTCGGACTTCCCAAGTACAGCGTTTCGTAAGCGCAGAGCTTGGCGTTATGCCGCCTAGCAGGCTGTTGAAAAAGGCGCTCGCCGCCGACCGGCGACCATGATTCATTGGCTCCGACGAGATTCGGAGATGG
>NZ_JBANAZ010000059.1:0-59219 GCF_059803455.1 Bradyrhizobium sp. UFLA05-108
TCTCCGAATCTCGTCGGAGCCAATGAATCATGGTCGCCGGTCGGCGGCGAGCGCCTTTTTCAACAGCCTGCTAGAGCCTTACGCTTCTGGCGAATCAATGCACCGTACTCTTGGGATGTCTTCCGCAGAAGCCCTTCCTCGTCGGCGAGCACGGGGTCTCGATGTCCTTAGCCGGCGTGCAGGACAAGCTTCCGTTAAGCCTTATCGACCGAAAGCTCGCCATCCCTCGCTCGGAACGCCTCTTTGTCGGTCGCCGCCGGATTCGTCATCGTCAGCAAGCACCAGCAACAGCAGCAGTCGTAGCCGTTCGGTGCGACAATCATCGCCCTCGATCTCTCCATTCGTGGCCAGCAACCAGACCGCAAAAGTTGCAACCGCTGCATGCATTCACAAGAGGGGGCGCTGCGTACCGGTCGGATTAGGGCCGACGGCAGTAATTTGATCTGGTCGCACGAGCGCGACCGCGAAGTTGCGCCATTGCGGCCTAAGACGGTGGTCTGATGACTTCCGTTTGCAGGCCAACACCGTCGCGCTGCGGGCTATGGATCAGCTTGTAGCATGACGGGACGGCTGGCGGACGACTTCACGGATCAGGCTGCCATTGACGCCAAAAGCACACCCGAATCGAGGTGCTTGTCGCCTACGACGAACACGTGCGTCACCAATTGCTGGTGGAGGGGAAATCCATGCGCCGACGGCAAGGGATGGCGTCCTGCCCCAGCTCTTTCCCGCCGGGCCGCATGCGGGGGGTCGGAAAGAGCGCGGGCTTTGATCGATTAGAAGAGGTACAAATGATCATCGGCGTCGGTACGGAGCCGGGGACACATCACGAGATCGCAGGTCCGCCCAGTTGCTGCGTCTATAGCCGTGATCGTGGAGCTGCCAGACATCAACCACGGCATCTGCCAGCGGCGGACACCAAGCCGGTAACGAGCACCGGGTCCCGGGTCCCCCTTCCATGTCGACGCCAAATCTCAAGTAAGCCCGGCAGCACAACGCATTAACCTGCAGGCATCTCGATGAGCACCCAAATGCCAGGCTGGACCCCTTATTCGTCTCAGCAGCTCTCCGGCGCACAACCGGACCAGAATGCTTCAATTCGAAGCCTCTGCTGTGCCCTCCCGCCCGCGAAGGGCGATGAGCGAGTAGGCGACCGGCACCACGAACAGGGTGAAGAGCGTTCCGATCGATAGGCCCGTGGCGATCACAAGGCCCATGTTGTAGCGGGAAACCGCGCCGGCGCCGCTTGCCGTGACAAGCGGCAGCACGCCCAGCACCATGGCCGCTGTCGTCATGAGAATGGGCCGCAGCCTGATCGTCGCCGCCTCGATGATGGCCTCCGTGCGGCTCCTGCCCTCGGCGCGCAACTCGTTCGCCACCTCCACCATCAAGATCCCGTGCTTGCTGACGAGACCCATCAGGGTGACGAGCCCGACTTGAGTGTAGATGTTGATACTTGCGCCGCCGATGCCAACGCTGATGAAGATCAGTGCGCCGGCGAGCGACATCGGTACCGATATCAGGATGATGAGGGGATCCAGGAAGCTATTGAACAGCGCGGAAAGCGAAAGATAGATGATGATCAGCGCGAACAGGAACATGGTGACGAAGCCGCCCGATTCCTGCTCGAGCTGGCGGGAGGCGCCTGCAAAGTCGGTCGAGTAGCCCGCTGGAAGGGATTTGGCGAGAGCCTTCAGGGTCGCGAGCGCATCCCCCATGGAAACGCCCGGCATCGCCACGCCGGAAATGGTCGCGGCGTTGATCTGCTGGAAATGGTTGAGCGCCTGCGGAGCGGCTTTATTCTCGAGGTGGGCGACCGTCGCCAGCGGCACCATTGTGTTGTTGCTGGTGCGGATCTGGTAGCTCAGTAGTTGCTCGGCGGTGAGGCGGTCGTTCTGCCGGACCTGCGCGATCACCTTGTAGGAGCGGCCATCCAGGCTGAAATACTCGACGTAATTGCCACCCAGCATGGTCGCGAGCGCGCCACCAAGGTCGCTCATCTTCAGCCCGAGATCGCCGGCCTTGTCGCGGTCGAACACGACGGTGCTCTTCGGCTTGTCGATCTTGAGGTCGTCGTCGAGGAAGATGAACTGCCCGGTCTTGACCACCTCCGCCATGAAGTTCCGAGCAACCTCGTCGAGCTCGCTGAACGAGCCCGTCGTGCCAATGACGAACTGGATCGGCAGGCCGTTGCTGCCCGGCAGCGGCGGCGGCTGGAACGCCACCGAACGCGTGCCCGCGATGCCGTTCAGCAGCTCCTGGAATTCGAACTGAAGTGTACCGGTGGACACAGTACGCTTGTCCCACGGCTTGAGCACCCAGCCGGCGATAGCCTGCGCGGGCGTGTCGATCTGGAAGACAACCCCCGTTTCAGGACGCTTTGCAACGAGGTCGTAGAGCTGTTGCTCGTAGAACTGGCGTTGCTCATGAGTGGCCGAGGGCGCCGAATTGGTCATTGTAAGGATCACCCCTTGATCCTCCTCGGGCGCCAGTTCGCTCTTCGAATTCGCATAGAGCCAGGGAATGCTGGCGAGCAGCAGCAGCGCGAAGACCACCACGACGGCCTTGGTGGCAAAAATGGATTCGAGGCGGCGGCGATAAGCAGCAGTCAGCCACTCCAGCGCGTGATCGATCCTGCGTACCAGGCGCGCCTCCCAATTCGTAGCATCCCGCTCGGTCCGGCGCAGCAGCCAGGCACAGTTCATGGGCGACAGGGTTAGCGCGATGACCGCCGAGACGGTGACCGCCCCGGCCAACGTGAAGGCGAATTCTGTGAACAGAGCGCCCGTGAGACCACCCTGGAAGCCGACCGGAACGTACACCGCGATCAGGACCACCGTCATTGCGATGATAGGGCTACCGAGCGCGCGGGCCGATTGGATCGCCGCCTCGACGGGCGGCGTACCCTGATCGATCAGGCGGTGGACGCTCTCGACGACGATGATGGCGTCATCGACGACGAGCCCGATCGCGAGTACCAGGGCCAGCAGCGTCAGGAGATTGATCGAGAATCCCATCAACAACATGAGTGTGAAGGTGCCGATCAGCGACAGAGGGATCGCGATCACCGGGATCAGTACCGACCGCCACGAGCCGAGGAAGAGGAAGACGACAAGAGTCACGATGACAACCGCCTCGACCAGCGAACGGACGACCTCATCGATCGAGCTGTTCACGAACTCCGTCGAATCATAGAGAATCTCGCTGGTGATGCCGTTCGGCAGGTTCGCGCTGATGTCGGGAAGGACCCTCTTCACCCCCTTAATGACCTCGAGCAGGTTCGCGGTCGGCGCCACCTGGATGCCGAGGTAGACCGCCGTCTTGCCGTTGAACTTGGCCGAGCTGTCATAGTCGTCGTTGCCGAGCGTCACGTTGGCAACGTCCTTCAGTCGGACAATCGCGCCGTTCACATGCTTGATGACGAGGTTGCGGTACTGCTCGAGCGAATGGAGGTTGGTCGTGGCCGAGAGATCAACCTGAACGAGCCGTCCCCGCGTCGAACCGAGGCCGGCGATATAATCGTTCCCGGACATCGCGGTGGAGACGTCGCTCGCCGTCAGGCCATAGGCGCCAAGCTTATCGGCGTCGAGCCAGGCACGCAGGGCAAACTTTTTGCCGCCGATCAACTCTGCCGTCTGGACGCCCGGCACGGCCTGCAGCTTGGGCTGCACGACCCGGGTCAGGTAGTCGGTGATCTGGTTGGGAGCGAGCACATCGCTCGCAAACCCGATGTACATCGCATCGATGGTCTGGCCCACCTTCAGCGTCAGCGTGGGCTGCTGGGTGCCGGCCGGAAGCTGGTTGAGGACGGAATTGACCTTGGCATTGATCTCCGTCATCGCCCTGCCGGAATCGTAGTTCAACCGCAGGTTCACCGTGATGGTGCTGGAGCCGGTGGTGCTGCTGGAATTCATGTAGTCGATGCCGTTGGCCTGGGCGATCGCGTTCTCCAGCGGCGTGGTGATGAAGCCGGTGATGATGTCGGAATCCGCGCCGGCATAGGCTGTTGTCACGGTAACGATCGCGTTCTGGGTACGCGGATACTGCAGGATCGACAACGAGGTCATCGACCGCAGTCCGAGGAACAGGATCAGCGCGCTGACCACAAGGGCCAGCACCGGGCGACGGATGAAGATGTCCGTGAAGCGCATCGTATCGGCTCTTACTGCTCGTGCCGCGTTCACTGGTCGACGATTGTCGGCGCCGCCTCGGTCAGCGGAACGTGGGAATTGTCGATCCTCACCGGGCTGCCATTGCGAAGCTTGATCTGGCCCGCGATCACGACGGTCTCGCCGGGCTTGATGCCGTCGGTCACGGCGATGCGGTCGCCCTTCGCCGGCTTGGTTTTGACGAACATCTGCCGCGCGGCGCCCTGCCCGTCGTGCACATTGTCCACGAGATAGACCAGGTCGCCGTAGGCGTTGTTGACGATCGACGTGAGCGGAACGGTGACGATCTCCTCTGGCTTGCCGACTTCGATCTCCACCTTGGCGAACATGCCGGGGAGGAGCCGCGCCGGGTTGTTTGCAATGGTCGCCCGGACCTGAATGTTGCGGCTGGCGCTATCGACCTTGGCGTTGATCGCCGAGATCTGGCCCCAGAAGCGTTCGCCGGGGAAGGCATCCACGGTCGCGGTGACATCCTGGCCGATGACGATCGAGGCCAGCGCCTGCTGCGGCAGAAAGAAATCGACGTAGATCGGATCGAGGCTCTGCAAGGTTACGATGGTCGTCCCGGCGCTTAAAAACTGGCCGATATCGACGGCTCGAATCCCGAGCCGCCCGGCAAATGGCGCCTTGAGCGTCTTCTGCTCGACGATGGCCTTCTGCTGTTCGACCAGGGCTCTGGCGTTCTTCAGATTGGCCTTGTCACTGTCGAGCGTGGCCTGACTGACGGCGTTGAACTTGATCTGCTCCTCGTCGCGCTTGACCACAATCGCGTAGTTCTCGGCGGTCGCCTGCAGCGATTGCAACTTGGCGACGTCGTCGGTCGCGACCAGCTGCAGCAGCGGCTGGCCTTCCGCCACCTCGTTTCCGGAACTGAACTGGATACTCTGCACGATTCCGGAAGCCTGCAGCGCCAGATCGGCGCCGTTTACGGCGCGGAGGGAACCGACAGAAGAAAGGGCGGATCGCCATGGCTTGGTCGTAGCAACCACCGTAGAGACGGTCTGCAGCGGGTTCGTCATGGCCCCAATCGCCTTCCGGATCATGGTGTCCTTGAAGATCTGGAATCCGTAGAGGCCGCCGAACAGGACGGCCATAACGGCCAGCATGATCGTCATGCGCTTGGTCATCGCACTGCTTCCTGGGTTGAGCGGTTGGGGCCGGCGAAATAACCGGGATTAGCGCGAGGCAAGGCATAGGCGGCCTGGTCGGCCCTGTTCCACCAACCGCCGCCAAGCGACTGGAACAGGGCCGCGGTGTCGGCGAAGCGCGCCGCCTGCGCCTTGATGCGCGATATCCGCGCGTTTAGATAGGATTGCTGAGCCGTGATGATGTTGGCGTAGGGGACTGCGCCGGTCTTGAATTGCTCAATCGACATCGAAAGGCTGTCGGATGCAGCCCTCTCCGCTTCGGCCTGCGCCTTCAGCGTCGCGGCGTCGTACTGGATCGCGCGCAGCGAGTCCGCAACGTTCTGGAACGCGGTGATCACAGTGCTCTTATAGGCCGCCATATCCTGTTCGAAGAGCGCCACGTCGGCCTCCTTGCTATGATAGAGCGTGCCGCCGTCGATCACCTTCTGCGTGATGGTGGAGGTCGCATCCCAGACGATCGTCCCCGGCGAAAACAGCTTGCCCGCTCCGCTTGCACCGTAGCTGCCGGACAGCGTGATCTGCGGCAAAAGGTTCGCGACACCGACACCGACGGTCGCGGTCGCCTGATGCAGCGTCGCCTCGGCCTGACGGATGTCCGGACGCTGGCGGACGAGCTCCGAAGGCAAGGATATTGGAAGCCGTCCAGGCAAACGCAGTTCGGCAAGCATGACATGCTCGCCGCGATCTTCGCTCGGCAGCCGCCCAAGATAGGCCATCAACTGATTGCGCTGCTGCGCGAGCTGCTTCTGAAGCGGGGGCAGCGTCGCCTTGGCCTGCGCAAGCGTCGATTCCTGGGACAGCACATCGGACTTGGAGACCGCGCCGATCTCGAACTGATGCTGGATACGCGCCAGCTGATCCGTCTCTGCCTTGACGATCTCTTCAGTCGCTGAGATCTGGTCCCGCAGCGAGGCGTCGGTGATCGCTGCCGTGATCACGTTTGAGGTGAGCGCCAGGTAGGTCGCCTCCAGCTTGAACGCCTGGTAGTCGGCCTGCGCCTCGAGCGCCTCGACCTGCCGGCGTGTGCCGCCCCAGATATCGAGCGCATAGGAGACGCCGACCGACGTATTGAAGAGCTTGTAGAGCGGCCCCTGCTCGCGTGCTGCCGACCCGGTCCCAGTTACTTGCGGAAACAAGGCCCCCTGTTCGGCAAGCACAGTCTCGCGGGCGACGCGGAGGGCAAATTCGGCAGACTGAATATCGGGATGGTTCCGAACAGCCTCTTCAACGAATGCCGTGAGCTTGCGCGAACGAAAGAGTGTCCACCAGAGGCCTGAGATGTCCTCCCCTGGCGAGAAGGACTGCGAATTGCCGCCGAGCGTTTTGGTGCTGTCCGTCGCGGCCACGTGAGGCTCCCGCGTGTAGCGCTCGACAGCCGGGGCTTCGGGCGCAACGAAGTTCGGTCCGACCGCGCAAGAGGCGAGCAATAAGGCAGGCGCGACGACGCCCGCCAAATAGCGCAAGCATCCGAGCCGAAATGTGACGGGATGCCTGGCAATCACGCTCCTTTCGCCGCGCCGTGCTGCCACCAAAGGTACGTGATTAGCGAAAAACGACATTCTCTCCTGACCAACAATAGAACCGTACGGTTCGGTACCGATATTGCGCCAACCTGTCAACTAACCGTACCGCGAGGTACTATTCTTTGATCGCCGCATCATTCCTCCCACAAGTCCAAATCCGGCTTTGCTCGGAGTGTCACATCCGGCGCCTTGACTGCCGGGCGGCGTCAGCCCCCGCAAACCACAAAGATTGGGAATCAAGAGCAAGACTGGCGCCAAGCCGCCGACTCGCGCACGCTAGCGTTCGGGCTCCGCCGCTTGGTGCGTGCGGGCGTATGGCCTCGCGAGAGCCAAGAGTGCGACAGAATAGAAGTGGACTCGAACCCGGGGCGAATTCCCGCAAAAGCCGGACGGCGTGGATTGCTATTGACCGGGCTCATTGGCGCGGCAGGCCGCGAGGAAGAACGAAACCCTCTCCGCCACATGGCCACGAATCTGCGCCCTAAGCCGTTTGGGATCTTCGCCGAACACCGCCCGCATCACGAGCGGTGCGACGACGAGATCCAGGAAGAACTGGGCCGTCTTGGTCAGGCGTTCCGGAGCGAAGGCGGCGTACGCCTTGCCATGCTTCGAGCCAGTCACGTCCTCCAAGACGCCAGCCGTGTGATGAATGCCGCGTTCGCGCATCATTCGCTCTACCTTGGCCAGATCGGGGAAACGGCGCGCTTCGGTCGCCGCAAGACGAAGGAAATCGACACTATCTGCGGCCAGGACATGCTTGAGTATCTCGCTCCCGAGAACCATCAATCGCTCCTCGGGCGTGTCGCCCGATGGCACCGCGCTTTCGTATCCTTCCCGCACCTTCTGCGCGTTGCGCATCGCGATTGCAGCGAACAGCGCCTCTTTTGTTGAAAAACGTGCATAGATCGTTCCCTTGCTGGCACGAGCAAGGCGCGCAATCTCCCCGACGCTGACCCCGGCCAGTCCACGTGCCAGGAACAGCTCACGCGCGGCATTGAGGATGCGCTCGTCCACCTCGGCAGCCAACTCCTTCGGAGGGCGACCAGCGCGGACCGCCTTCTGCGGAGTCTTGCCCTTCTGTCCCATCTGCATTCATTCGCCTCAGCAGTTCGAAAAAGGGCCTCCTGGAAAATATTACGTTGCCCATAATGCGATTTAGCGTGCGCCATGACGGAAGTAAATAGAACTAGTCGGTACACATATTTTGGACGCCCCTGCGCATCTCCCCTCAACAGTCGAAAGCAATCAGCTTATCCAGCGATTCCCTTGCTGGAAAAGGCTGTCTGTGGTGGATCGGTGCAAATCGGCCAAGTGCGGGATTTCGGCGGCAACACCGCCTCGCCGTCAATCGGAGCGGCCGGCGCTCGACGCGCCTAGTGTTCCTCAAACGTCGCATCAACGATTTGATAGAACGCCATTGGGCTGTTGGCGATTTCCCAGACCGCCAAAATAACATGATAGCCGGTGCGCTTTGGCAGGTCGCACGTATGCACAGTGGGCCCCTTGGGCATCAGGTTGGCGTTCGGATCCCAAAACGGCTGGCCGTGATTCTGGATTGTGCAGAATGGCTTCACTTCGAATTGGCTACGAGCAAGTGGAGAGGACGAATCCCAGCCCACCCGTGTGATGAAGTAGTTCCAACGCCGTGTCAGGTGAGCCGCGCTGTATTCCCACCTGAACTTCTGTTTTGCGCCGGGGCGTAACCGAACTTTTTCCCAGCGCGTCGGGGTCTGCTCATCGAGCAAAGGCACATCGCCGCGTACGCTGCTGCCTGCGATAACGCCGTCCCTTGGCGGCGCCGCGTTCTGCACATCAGTCGGCGCGATCGGGTCTAGCAGTCCTCCCTCCAAGGCGGGGAAGAACTTGCCGTTCTCCATCACGTTTGCCCTCCACAAATTAATTGGACAGTCCTTATTTCTGTGTTCGGCGCAGAGCACGACGCGCGAGGCTGGCTCGATGAGGCGCCCCTGCGCGTGCACGCTTGCAACAGCGAACAACGACACCGCAGCGCACAAGAGCACTCCGGACCAGTGTCGAAATATATACCTCATGGTTATCCTCGAGAATTGTCGGATTGGCCGTTAAAGGAAGACCGTGAAACCTGGGTTGCTATCCGCCGTCAGGCAACAACCTGCCGCGCAGCTGGTTACGGAATAGCGCCTCGCCGAGGCGGCGCTCGTAGCTCCTGCAGCTTCTTCGGCACGCACCTCATGATCGCGGCGACGTCTGGTGGGCCGCGCCTAGCTGTCCTGGCATCCAAAGGTGGCCCGCGATGTCAAGGTATTGTGCAATTGGCGTGCCGTTAGAGAAGTGCTTTGCGCCTTCGAAAATAGCGACAAACCGATACGCTTCGTTCGAGGCCGAGCGCCCTGTGTCGGGCTGCTGCCAACATGTCGCGAAGCCGACGTCGAGCAGGAGAGCACCTATCCATTCGCTCGTGAGGCTTGGCTCAGTTTCTGCATGATAACCGGCGAACTTATTGGATGCCCTTCCGAAGACGTGTTGCTCGGTAGCGGCCTCGAAGAAACCGGAAGTCTCATGCGCAAGGTGTCTATTGCTATCGTTCTAGCGCTCGTCTCATCTCATGCTATTGCGAACGACGATTTAATGACGGCGGCGAGACGAATTTTCAAACCCATCCCCTCGGCTATCCCCGCGGTCAAGGACAATCCTGTCACAGTCGCGAAAGCAGCGCTCGGCAAAATGCTATTTTTCGACCCTCGCCTTTCGGCCAGCGGGATCATTAGCTGCAACACCTGCCACAATCTTGGCACCGGTGGGGTCGATGCCGGCCCAACCTCGGTCGGTCACGCCTGGCAAAAGGGAGTGCGTCGGGCGCCAACCGTGTACAATGCCGTGTTTAATGTCGCTCAATTCTGGGACGGACGCGCGCCGGATCTCAAGGCACAGGCCAAAGGGCCCGTTCAGGCAAGCGTCGAAATGAATGCGACGGCGGATCACGTGTTGAACACGTTGAACTCGATGAAGGACTATGTCGATCTGTTCAGACTGGCGTTCCCGGATGATACACCGCCGGTTACTTTCGACAATTTCGCCAAAGCGCTTGAGGCCTTTGAAGCGACCCTCACGACACCGGCGGCTCCGTTCGATCGGTACTTAAACGGCGATGCCAAGGCTCTGGATGATCAGCAAAAGAACGGATTGAAGCTGTTCATGGACAAAGGATGCGCCTCCTGTCATAACGGAATCAATATTGGGGGACAGGATTTTTTCCCATTTGGTGTCATCGAAAAGCCCGATAACAAACTGCTTCCCGCCGCCGACAAGGGACGGTTCGCAGTCACTAAGGCGCCCAGTGACGAATACGTATTTCGTGTCGCCCCCTTGCGCAACGTTGCCTTGCGGGCGCCCTATTTCCATTCGGGTCAGGTTTGGACTCTCAAGGAAGCCGTAGAAGTTATGAGTGAAGTCCAGCTCGGCGCCAAGCTCAGCGAGAAGGAGCAGAACGATATTGTCGCGTTTCTCAATTCACTGAACGGGCGTCTACCCAAGATCGAGTATCCGACATTGCCAACGCGCACAAAGGAGACGCCTCCACCCTCTTTAAGCAAATAGTGTCGTTCTTATCTGTACACTATGGTCAGGTCGCCCTCTCTACGGTTTGCTTGCGGCGCAGCTGCCGGCTTTAGCAGCGACCATGAGCCCTGAACGCCGCCCAACCTGTCGAAGTGGTCTCTCAGCATCGCGACGGTTCCTACCGCGGCCGGCGGACGCGCTGGATCAAAGGTGAGGAAAAAGAGGCATCGCCGATGGATCGCGAGCTGTAACGGAGATCAGATGACGACGGTCATTAAAAATCTGCTGGTCCGAAAGCAGAAGCTTATTGAGCAACTTGATTCCACCCAAGACGAAGAGCAGCGCGAGAACATTGAGCGTCAGCTCGAGCAGATAGGTACTGCGCTTGATCTTCTCGATCGGCCTCAGCAAACGAACGAATGAGAAACCGAGGCGAAAATCCCCACCACGATCTTGAATGTGTGCTCCTGGCTTTTTAGCAATGTTGGCCCCGGATCGTGGCCGCCTTTCCTTAGCGCTTCGTAATCAATTTTCTCGGTATTACCCAGCGGCCGCCGCCCGGTACTTCTTCAGTCTCTGGTCTGCAGTGAGGCGCTGCAGATCCTGAGCCTCTCTGACGGGGATGATCCCGATTCCGGGCTGCGTCAGGGATTGGGTCGGAACACGCCATACCGACATGCGCCGCGATATGCAAAGCATGATGTGCACGGGCAGGACAGCTTGAAACGCGATCCTCGCGCTACCGGTTTTACATCCTCCCAGACCGCTGCGGCGATCTGTCCAAGAGCCTTGGCATGACAGGATCGGACTGTCGCTTTACGTTGACCGTGCGGCCCCAGGCATCGGCCGAAGCGATACCGATTCGAGCGGCGCGGATCGCCCTATGTCCCGGAAGGAAAACGACTGGCGGGATCCGCAACTGCGCTGCCGACCACGTAGAATTGCTGAGCGAAGAACTTCGGTTTGCCAATTTTTAGAGGAACCCGATTGTGGGGTTGGAGACAACATGTCTGCAAGTTGACAATACGTACGACCAAACGACCCGCGCAGAATATTCTAGGCCGGCACGCCGCTTGCTTTGTTTACGACGTCATCGCTTGTAAGGGCAGCAGGGATGGGTAGGCAACATTAGGAAAAGGCGCGCGGAGATTAGCTGTGTCGCAAACTGACGTAGAGAGATTCGTCGACGATCTAGGGCAAAACGGTCGTCTGCTTGAAAACCTCAAACCGTGCGCCACGGGACTTGCACCGATTGTGGCGATGGGAAACCGCCTCGGCTACAACATCACGCTTGATGAGGTGAAAAGTTGCATCCCATTGCCTAGCCGAGAGGAGTACACAACTCAGAAGTTCGACGCGCTTGCAGGACGAAAGCATGGTTCGAGCGTTGCGACGTCGACGAGCCTTGTACAGAGCACTGCGTTGGCTAGCTCCACGGTCGTACCGATGAACACCGTGCAAGTCCCGGAAATGGCCCCGAGCTTCGCCGCGGTCGTTCTCGTCGTTGTCGTTGTTATTGTGGTCGTAGAGTGACGTAAGTTTTAGCTCTCGCCGCGTTGGCTCGGTTGAAGCCGAGCGCGCAGAGAACATGAAAGCAAACTTCGTCATGGGGAGAACATGCCATCAGTCCTCCAAAATGCGGCGACGGCTCACCAGCACCGTCAGGGCGAACACTGCCGACAGTTTTTCGACCGCCGCACCCCCGAGCAATGGCGCACGTTGTCACACGCCAAGCGCTTCATGGAGCGGCTTGCCGGCGATATGGAGTTCCGCAGCGCGCTTTCGGAGAACGTCGATGCGCCTCGAACGGTAACAGAACGCTACGGCATCGAAGTTGACCCGATGGAAATACTGCCGCTCTGGCGCGCTGACCACCTGAAATACCGCTTCAAGACGGATTCTGCCCCGTGGCCGCTGGCTATGATGTGGGACGAGTATACCCGCGAGATGTTGCGCCATCGGGACTTTCTGCGCAACAGAGGCGAGATGTCGACAATCAACCCGCGCTTTCATGCCTGGCGCGAACGCCAAATCCGGCGCTGCGATGACGAATTGGGCAGATCGGCGCCGTCGTTTACGCACCCCATTATCGCTTTCGAGCTGAGCGAAGGCTGCAGCGTCGGCTGCTGGTTCTGTGGCCTCTCGGCCGACCGCTTCAAAGGCTATTACGAGTATAGCAAAGAACAAGCAGAGCTTTGGCGTGGCGTGGTTGGCGCTACGAGCGAGATGTTTGGTTCGGCAGCCCGTACTGGCTTCTGCTACTGGGCCACAGATCCTATGGATAACCCACACTACGACCGCTTTCTGTTCGACTACTATCAGATCACGGGCGCATTACCGCAAACAACGACGGCCGCGCCGCTCAAAGATGAGACACTCACGAGGCGCGTGCTCGAGCTTTTCAACCTGCACGGTACTACGACGAATCGTTTTTCCGTGTTGAGCACAAGACATCTCAATCAGATTCACACAGCGTTTTCGTCTGAGGAGCTGATGGGTGTCGAACTTATCCTGCAAGGCAAGGAGGCGCCGATCGCAAAGGCTCTCACCGGGCGGGCGCGCGAGCGAAAGGAGAAGCTCAGGGGCGCCAACAGGGATGATGCAATCGCCTTGCTGGAGCGCGACCACACGACGATCGCCTGTGCTTCTGGCTTCCTGGTAAATATGCCCCAGGGACGTTTACGACTGGTGACGCCGGTGCCGGGTAGCGAACGCTGGCCTCTCGGGTACCGAATCGTCGGTGAACGCTTCTTCAGGACGCCTGACGAGTTCCGGGAGGGACTGCAGAGAATGATCGACCAGCATATGCTCGAGAGCCCAGCCCCCGACTTACCGATCCGATTCCGCAGGGACCTGCAATACAAAGCAGGAAACCGCTCCTTCCATCTGCGCTCGCGCAACATGGAACACCACGTGCTCGACGATGTCGCGCCAACTTCCGTTGGCCATCAAATCGCGTACGGCAATTGCACCGCGTCGGAGCTGGTTATGCGGGTCACGACTGACGGAACGAGCGTCCTTGCAGTCGCCGACCTGCTCGATCAGTTATACGCAGCCGGGGTGATCGAAGAGGACCTCGATGACCGCTTGGTGTGGCAGACCAGCGACGACGTGACGAACCGCATCGAAGGGACCAAACACGCGGCCTCCCGCACGGGCGTGGATCGTTTCGCTTCCTATTGAGTACCGCACATCGCCCTGAACGAGCTGCACCATCTTGCCATCTCGCAAGTCGCGGAGCGCGGGTGACAAGCCAACGCAGGTCAGTCAAGCGCAAGGCCGAGGATGTCCAACGATCGGGGGTGATGATCGTGGCCTGGCGTTTCTCCATCAAGAAAACGAACTGACTACCCGCCGGGCTTGATGCTGGTGCTTGTATCCAACCCGTTGGCGAACGCCCAGCTACAAGCCTATTTCGAATGCTTCTCGGCTGGATATTGTACGGACGGGTGTTGGGTGCCGTTTGACATTCGAAGAGACGTTGCGGATCGTTGCCGAGAATCCCGCTCGGGAGGCCTTCGCGCGCGAGCCGGCACCACATGAGCAATTGGCTCGCAGACGAAGTCATTGCGGCGCACCGTTACCGATACTACTCGTGATCCGCCGTAGCTCGTGCCTCTGGATCACCCGGCTCGCGCCAGCCCCCCGGATCAGCCTGCATGGCGGGAAAGCCATGGCGACAGAGCCGACACCAATTTGCTCGTCTATGCTGAGCGGCCGCCTGCGCGTCACTCTGGCGCGATCGTCGCAAGTCCCGCTTCAATGACTGCGATTTCTTGGCTTACTTGCGCGACGACTTGTCTTGGATCGATGCCGCTGACGCTCTTTAGTTGCTTCAGCAACCCCTGCCGATGCGCAAGAAGGCTCTCCAGCGCGCCACGGTCGTTCAGCTTGACATAGCCGTTGACGATCAACTCAACTGAATGCGACATCTATCTCTCAAATAAACGAATACCCTGAATTTGCTAATATATCGGATCCCGCAGCACCACGCAGCATCGCATTGCGGAAACCTTGATTAGTAAGACTAACGAGCAAAGCTCCTTGTCGCCCTACATGAACCGCGCCCATTTTGGTGGCGGTCGCGGACGTGCCGATGTCTCGCGTAACCGGCGCCTTCGCGGCAAGGGGCCGCCGCCTCCAGAAGCGGCGGCCCCGCTCAACGCGAGCGGCCAATGCTGCTAAATAATAGGAAGGCGGCGATTTTTCGTTCGCGCCTTCTATTCTCCCGAAGGCGCTGGCATGAATCTCAATGGAAGCACACTGCGTCTTGGCATGCCTGTTCTCACGCGAAGCGATACGGCGAGCTGCTGTGAACTCGAAAAACGTCTAGCCGTGATGCTCGCCCATCGAACCTTTACTGTTGGGATGCTTGGCCGTCGTGTGCAACAACTTAAGATGAGCACCCAGACGGACGCTCATTTGAATGCGTCGTTGAGGATCGCCGCGATCCTAGCGCCGGCGAGCGCAATCCGCTGGTTCGCGATCCTGTGGGCCCTCGACTGATAAGCCTGCGTGAGCTTGTACGGGCCATCGCCGCCACGGATCGGCGGCGCGTACACCGACTGCTTGGCGATCTCGAAGCTCTCCTGGATCCAATCGTTTTCATCCGTCGAACCGCTATCGACCGTACGAAGAGCCGCCGCGGCGTCGATCGCATCCTGTGGTGGCGCGCTGGTCGGTCCCAAGAGCCCGTCCCAGAACGCGTGGAGCTCTCTGGCGCTTCCACACTTGGTGCACTTGATCTTTACGTCGTTCCCTCCAGCGTCGCCGTCTTGCTCGGCGTGCGTAAAGCGGGAGGTCGCATGCAACGGTTGATGCAGGTCACCGACCAGATGCAGCAGCCAGGAAAGATCGTATGAGCGCACGTCGTCCGGTGCCGTCTTATCCGCAAGCGTGCTCTTGAAGATGGCAACCTCAGTTTGTGCGTTGGGCGATTGCGGGTGCTGCAAGGGGGTACCATCCGTCGAAAACGGCTCGTCAATGAAGTGCCAGTACTTGTGTCGGAAGTGATCTGCATAGCCGATGTTCTGCGAAGCTTCGGGCGTCTGCGGCGCAACATCGCCGTTTCTGTCGCCGTCGTTGTGGTAGTCACTGAGCGATTTGATCTGGTCCGGCCACGTCGCCGCCTTGACGAACGCGATTTGGTCACGCTGGCTTGCCGGCACGCCCTGGATCCAGCCATCGTATTGAGGATTGAGTTTGAGTAGGCGCGTGGCTTCCTGCTTGGCGGCGGGCGTCAGCTGACTCCAGGCCAGCGCAGCTGCCTCCATGTGTCCGAAGTTATTCCAGGCGTTGGCGGGCCCGCCCAAGAGCACTGCACAGCCCAAAGCGATCCAGAAACGTCTCTTCATGGAAATCCTCATTGAAATGGAAATGCAAAAGAACCCGCTGACGTTGCGGATACAAATTCATACACGTCATTTATGTCGTCGAAAAGAAGGAAAGACGGCGCTTGCCACGTAAGAGCCGCTTCGGGGCAACGCGTGGTTCAAACCAAGTGAGGATCGCAATGCCGTGGACGTCTTGCCAGAGCGACGCCTGGTCGCCGTCCTCGTCATCACGCAAGCTCCCATCAGCTCAATCCGCACACACCATCGCAAGTCCCGCGCGGTCCACACCACTGCGAGGTTAAGCCAATGGAGATCTTTCAGACTTGGAGGGCTCGCCGGGACGCGCCACCGTATTAATCCATGACATTGTGGTGAGGCCGACCTTAAGCCAGCATGAAGCTGCACTCAGCAAGGCCTCGAATCCAACAGGAACGAGAGCTTGCGTATCGTGCCTAAAGAAGTCCCGGGCTGTCAGGTAAGGGAAGGCGATGGCTGTCAGGTGACGACGTCGATAGCAGTCGTACCCGCAATATCCTCCTCCCGTTATCACGTCTCGCACATAACCTGGACCTAAGGACCGAGCACATCCGCTGCAGGTTCTGTTGCCGTGCGGGGTCCTGTGATTCACGAGGATGAATTTCATAGCATGGCCCGTAAGTGTGTTCATCCAGCCCGGACTTGTCAGCGATCCCTGTATTCGAAGTCCCGCCGATCTCGGGGCAACCGCAGACCACATGGCATGTCCTGCCGATCTCGATGGGGCTAGGCCGCTCGCAGCCAGGACAGCCATCTATGATCGCCCTCCCGCCGCACCCTGAAACGGTCGACGCACTTCTTGGAACACAGAGCCGTTCGCCAACAGTAGTAGCGGATCAGACCGAACCTTCCACCGCAGATCGCACAGCACCTTGCTGTGCCATGCCCCGAATTATGGGAGCAGTCTTGCATTCTTGCCTCCTATCGGCGTTACGTGGATAGCCTCGCGCCCGGCATTTCCTTCGGCGCAGCACTACGCGCGCAAACCACGCGCGATTTCGGCCGGCGCCAACCTTCCTGCGTGTACGGGACACCGTGCGCCATCGCTTGATTGCGCACCGATTTGACGCAGTAACCGCTCTATTGGAGGGCTTCGCCGATGTTGCTAACTATAAGCGTCGTTCGATCTTGATTAGTGCAATCAGTAGCGGACTTGAGCCTAAATCCTGCACCCCATCGGCAATTTTCGACGAAATTTAGCGAGATCGATCGACAACTTGCATCTGGCCCGCCTTCGCACTCTCAAAGCGCAGCAATCCGACGCCCGGTGGTCTCGAACTGTTCAAATCAGCATGGACACCCGGACCGGCCGATGTGTTGCACTCTGTGGCTGGCTTAGCCTGAGGCCCTCAGCGTTCCTTGCGAAGGCGGACGACACGGCAGATCAAACTTGGTCTTATCTGCGTTTCGTTAAATCAAGGTACAGCAACTGCGCAGTTGCGGGCCAATCACCGCAAAACTACTACACGACACGAATCGGAAGGCGTGACGCGAGGGATATTCACACCCTTCATATCTTCTTGCAGCCGCTGGCCCGCGCCATCGGGCGAGAGAGAGAAAGTATGCCACCCACTTCGCCTGTTTCGTTATGTGCTTGATATCGTGAGGCTCGCACTCATGCTCAGCAGTGAGCATCGCGCGCCGCGAGCGCGCCTTACCGCCCAGAATCGTGGAGCCGCGATATCGTCGCCAAGCCCGATCGCCCGTACTACGTGCTCTCGTCCGCCTTGAGGATTACGTTATCGATCAGCCGCGTCGAGCCGACGTAGGCCGCAGCGCACAGAGCCGCAGGATTAATCAAGGGACTGGAGGCCGGCTCAAGCGTGTCGGCATCGACCAGCTCAAGGTACTGTAGCCGATCGACCTCATCCAAATGCCGCCTGGCGATCGTGATAAGCTTCTCGCATTCGCGCTCACCTGCATGGAATTCGGCCTCCGCCGCGAATAGTCCGCGACTGATCGCAAGAGCCCGCCGGCGCTCGTCTTTATTGAGATAGCGATTGCGGCTACTCATGGCGAGCCTGTCCGGCTCGCGAACGGTTGGCACTGTGACAATCTCGACGGGGAGATTGAGATCAACTGCCATGCGACGGACGACCGAGCATTGCTGGAAATCCTTCTGCCCAAAAAATGCGATATCCGGCCGCACCATGTTGAACAGCTTGCAGACGACTGTCGCGACACCGCGAAAGTGCCCAGGCCTGAAAGATCCGCACAAGGGTTTTGATAGTTCGCCGGGATCGATGAAGGTCTCAAACTGGGCCGGATAGACCTCCCCTGCATCCGGAGCAAAAAGAATGGTCACGCCGGCATCACGGCACAGCTTCTCATCCCGCAGAAAAGCACGCGGATAGGTGCCGAGATCTTCGTTCGGCCCGAACTGGGTGGGATTAACGAAGATGCTTACGACCGTGATGGCGCATTGCGCACGGCTCGCCTCGACCAATGCCAGGTGGCCGTCGTGCAGATAACCCATTGTCGGCACGAAGCCGACCCGTTTGTCACGAGCTTTTGCGAGGGCGGTACGAAGCTCAGCGACCGTCGTAATTGTTTGCATGTTTGAGCTTTACATCAGGTTGGATTGGGGGGGCGTCCAGCTTGAGATCGCCGCGCTCAAGCCGTCGGGAAGCCGATAGGATTCTTGGGGCGTCGGGAACACGCCGTTGCGGACGTCTGCGGCCCAGTGTGACAGCGGCTCCTGCAACAGCCAAAAACCCTCGACATAGGTACGAACGAATTTTGGCCGACGGCCTTCGGTTAGGCCTAGCACGTCATGAAACACAAGTACCTGACCCGAACAACTGGGACCAGCCCCGATTCCAATCGTCGGTATCGCCAGGACCTCGGTCGTTCGGGCGGCGAGCTCCGCCGGGATCCCTTCCAGGACCAGAGCGAAGCATCCGGCCTCCTGCAGACGGTAAGCGTCGTCGAGCAGACGTAAGGCATCATCGGCCTTCCGACCCTGCACCTTGAAACCACCCATAACATTGACGCTCTGCGGCGTCAGGCCGAGATGGCCCATCACCGGAATCTCACAATCCACCAAAGCACGTACGATTTCGGCACGCTTGGCCCCACCCTCAAGCTTCACCGCGTCGGCCCCACGTTGCAGGAAACCTCCAGCGTTGCGGATGGCCTCCTCAGGACCGAGGTGAAAGCTAAGAAAGGGCATGTCGGCTATAAGCAAGGCGTGAGGCCTTGTCCGCGCCACGGCCTCCAGATGATGATTCATCATCGCCATGCTGACCGGCAGTGTGTTGTCGAATCCGAGGCAGACGTTGCCAACGCTGTCCCCGACAAGGATGACATCGACGACGGGGTCGGCAATGCGTGCCGTCACCGCATCGTAAGCGGTGGTCATTACGATACGCCGCCCCTCCGCCTTCCACCGCTGCAGCGCTGGAATAGCGACACGCTCGACGAGTGGTTCCGAAGTATGGCTCATCTTAACTCCGATCCGTCGACTGCCCCACATCCGGCGTCGTCGCTTCCTATGGAAGGCGAAAGAAAGTTGTCAATGGTGGCAAGAAAAAAGGAAAGACATTCCTCTGAATGAGCAGCAGACACACCAAAAATCCAGTGATCGCTCGATCATCGTGCAAAACCTTCCAGGTCGCCACCGACCTACGGACCGATTGCGCGGCACGCGCTTGTCGGTGTACCGGACGGCAGTTCCACTTTCTCGCCTCGACGTCACCAGGGAAATCTCGGCAATACGGCGGCCGTCGATCCCAGGGTATCGGGCACCATGTATTCTGGACCGTCGAGCTTAGCCGACAAGTCACGCGCAGACGCATCATCCGCGCACTTCTTGCGCCCGCGCGTCGCCTCGAGGTGGCGACCGAGCTGACCCATTCGTTGGAGAAATAACGATAGGCGGCCTTCGTGTTAGTCCAATCTTGACAAACCAGCGGGATGCTTTGACCCATGTCGCTCCCGATTTGTTCGAGCAATTGTAGGACCGGCGCCCAAGCCGCTGATCCTTAAACTCGCATCCCGCAACTTCTCAAAGAGCGCAAGTCCCCTTTCAGGATTCCTTCACGTGATTGAAAGCATGGCGCCGCCGCTTTTTGATTTTGGCCCAATCTTTCGACGGTCCGCCTCGATAAGGCCGAACTGCAGACCGCGCAAGATACGGGCTCGCACGCATTTTGCATGTTTGCAGCGCCTCGATATTGGATTTCGAAGGAAATCTGCTCATCCGATCGTGTATATGGCGCGCGGTTGAAATGCGGGTCGACTCGCATGCTAAGGTTGATCAAGTGTAGGTTGCGAAAGTCCATGATGAGCATAGTCAATATTATTGCGATCGTTTGTGTCTTCCCGGTGCCAGCGGCCACGTTGGTATCGTCGGCGCGCGTCTGGTGTTTGGTGGGCGAGGCGCGATAACTTCCGGAATAACGGATGATAGGCAATATCTCGCGCCGCTTGCGCTCGTCCTGTTCCTTTCGGCCAACGTCCTCATAATCTTGTCGTTTGGTCTATCGGGCTCGGATCGCACCTCACCGGCGCTTCTCTCCTCGTATTGGTGGCGGTGCTTACGCTGCAAGGCTATGCGCGGCCCGTTGTAACAAAAATGAAGCTGCACTCTGAAACCGATACGGTAGTAAAACGGATTCTGCCCTATCTTCGTCGTCGCGGTTACGACATCGAAACCGATGTCGATTTTGAAGCCGCAACGACGCATCCCGAGAGATACACGAAGGGATATATCGACCTGCTGGTTACCTGCGGAAAGCCCCGGCCGCTTTTCTTGATCGAAGCGAAGCGATCAACCCGAGCACTCACCGCTGCAGACGCCAAGCAGGCAGTCGATTATGGAAGGGCTCAGAAGGTCCCATTCGTGATCGTGACGAATGGCCAAGACGTTCGGGCATTCAATTCTGAGAATGGAAAGCCAATCAAATGGGATGGAAAACTGATCGGCAAGATTCCAAACAAGGAGCAGCTAAAAATTGTCATCAGCGCTCTGAAAGCCGATCCGAATGCATTGGCAGTGCCGCTGGGCAAGGACAGCAGCTTGCCATTTCGGCCAGGTCTGCCCTTGAAGCAACTAAACGCTTTGTTCGCACGCTGTCACAATGCAATTCGTAAAATCGAAAAGAACGAAGAGCATGCGTTTGATGATTTTTCTAAACTGCTCTTCTTGAAATTGCTGGAGGAAAAAGCGGACGTTGACGATTTCAAACTGCCGTACTCATACCGCTTTCATGTACTGGCCGCGCGGCCTGAATCGGAGTCCGATCAGGTGCGGGACGCCATAGAGAAGATGATCAGACAGATTCGGAAAGAGACATCATATGGAGAAGTCCTAGGAGTACCGATCCATCTGAAGAAGGCCCGAACCTTCCGCTATATCGTCCAACAGCTATCTGGCGTGTCGTTTTGTGACAGCAGTCTCGATTCTAAGGGCGCAGCCTTCGAGTACTTTGTTCGGGCGACCTTGAAGGGCAAAAAGCTGGGGCAGTACTTTACCCCGCGCCCAGTGGTGCGGCTCATGAGCGTTCTTGTTGGACGTGACAAGATTTACAATTCGGTCCGAAGCGGATCATCGACCAAGGTCCTTGACCCTGCGTGCGGCACGGGCGGATTTCTTGTCTATCTCATGCAAGACGCGCTGGCGCGGGCAAGCATTGACCTGTGGAGCAAGAAGCTTACCAAGAAAGCGCATGATAGGATTTGCCTCAAACTGATGCGCGAAACGTTCTTTGGGGCCGATGCAAATGAAGGCGTTGCGTGCGCAGCCAAGATGAATATGATCGTCGCTGGCGATGGTCACACCAACATTCAACCGGAAAACAGTCTTGCGTCGGACTCCGTCATTTGGAACAAGGATAGTCCAAACTGCGATTTGATCATCACGAATCCGCCGTTTGGCGCATCGGAGAGCGACGCTTTCGCAGAAGGCGATTGGACTCAGTACGACATTCATGCCACGACCACGCAGCCTTTGTTTCTTCAAAAGATGATTGCGTGCACTGTCCCCGATGGAGACATTTGCACTGTGATCGATGACGGGCTGCTTAATACAGCCTCTGGTCGAGAACTGCGGCGGCTGATCTTTCAAAAGACCAGAGTCCGCGCGGTGGTCCGATTGCCAGAGGAAACGTTCAAGCCCAACAAAATCAATGTCAGGTCTAGTATCGTGCTGCTTCAGCGCTATGATCATGATGATGTTGACTTGGAAAACAGTTATCCGGTCACCTTTGTTGCCTTGGATGGCCTTGGCTACGTCGGTTCCGGCGAACCGATCCGGGGATTCGATTTTGATGCGCTGCTGTCCTCCATTGAAGCAGGGGCAATGAATACCTCTGCTGGATCACAGCGCAGCTCCAGCGATTGGCACGCATTCGATGTTGACTCTCAGAGGTTCAAGGAAGGCGACGCCTTCCGACTGGACCTGAAGTATTGGGAACCTGATACGTGCAACAAGATCGAAACCCTAGCCAAGTCTGGTGCGGCTTCGATCAAGAGCCTCAATACGATCCAGACCAGGCGAGGCAGAAGTCCGAAAGCAGAGACCTACGTTGACGAAAAGGACGGCTACGCCCTCGTTGTGAAGGCTGGAAGCAACATCACGAAATTTGGCGACCTCTTGCTTGAGGGTGATTACGTCGAAAAAGCGGTTTATGACGAAATGGGAGCCGTCCATTTGCAGAAAGGCGATGTCCTGTTGGCTTCCACCGGGAGCGGCACCCTTGGCAAGGCGTGCGTCTATGACTCCAAATGGCCGGCAATTGCCGACGGCCATGTCACCATTATCCGTGCAGATAAGAGCAAGGTGAACCCGTACTACCTCGCTGATTATCTCAGGGCTGGGGGCGGCGCTATTCAGATTGAACGACTCTATACGGGGGCGACTGGATTGATTGAGTTGCAGCCGGAAGAGGTAGACCAGATTCTGGTTGACCTGCTATCGGGCCTAGATGAACAAAAATCGGTGTCGGACAAGCTGCGTGGAGCCGAAAAGTCGTTCCAAAAGGTCCAGCACGGCGCTGAAATGAACCTGAGCCAAGCAAGGGCACAATTCGCCAAGCCGACCCACCTGTCAGTTATGAAGATCGCCTAGCGACTTTTTTGTGTAGGCCCAACTATTTGGGCAGGCGGCTGTTATTGTGCAAGGCTGGCCCGCTTGTGCCGGCCCCAGTTTTTTGTGGCCAGATGATCGGCGTGACGCAGCTTTTGCCGATGAATTCGGTCAATGAGGCATCCGCGCGCTCCTTCCAGCTGGCTCTGGACGAAAGACGCTCTCTCACACTAGCTCGTTAAATGCCTTCCTTCCAGCTAGCGCCTCAGCAGCATCCCAGATGCCAGCATAGATCTCGTCAAGATCTGAACTCGTCGCACAATACGGCGGCATGACGTAGATCGTATTGCCGAGCGGCCGCAGCAGAAGATTTCGCTTCTTGAAGAAGGCGTGAAGCTTTGGACCCATGTCCGCTAGATAACCCGGATCGCTCGTCTTCAGATCGAGCGCTGTAATCGTGCCGGTCCGACGAACGTCTTCAAAGCGTGCATCTGCCCGGAATGGCTCAATTGCCTGATCTTGCATCGCGGCGATCGCCGCCACGCGCTGGTGGGTGTGGGGATCTTGCCAGAGATCCAGATTAGCTTTTGCTGCTGCGCAGGCCACGGGATTTGCGGTATACGAACTCGAGTGGAAGAACGTGCGCGTCCGATCTTTCGAATAGTGCGCATCGAAAATATCCCCGCGACAGAGTGTTACCGCGAGGGGAAGCGCTCCTCCCGTAATTCCCTTGGAATAACAGACGATATCGGGTGTGATATTGGCCTGCTCGCACGCGAAGAGTGTTCCAGTGCGGCCCCAGCCCGTCATGACCTCATCGGCAATGAACAGGACGTCGGATGCCTCGCAGATGCGCTTCATCTCTCTGAGAACCCAGGCCGGATACATCTGCATTCCACTAGCCCCCAATATCAGAGGCTCGACAATAAAGGCTGCCGGAATTTCGTTTCGACATGCTGACTCAAGGGCGTCGAGCGTGTCCTGCTCATGACCTGTTGCCGGAAACGGGACCGAGGTGACGTCGAACAGCAAGGGCCCGTACGCCGCGTTGAACACGCCCCTAGCCCCAACCGACATCGCGCCAACCGTATCGCCGTGATACGAATGTTGCATCACGATGATGCGTATTCGCTGCTGGCCGACATTATGCCAATAGCCGAGCGCCATTTTTAGCGCGACTTCCACGCTCGTAGAGCCGCTGTCGGAGAAGAAGACATGCTCGAGCCCGCGAGGCGCGAGTTTTAGAAGCTCGGCCGCAACTTCCTCGGCCGGATCGTGGGTATGGCCGGCAAAGATGATCTGGTTGAGCTTGCCTGCCTGTTCCTGAATCGCGCGCACAATATATGGATGACAATGACCATGCGTCACCACCCACCAGGATGAGATTGCATCGATGATGCGGCGACCATCCGCGGTGTGAAGATAGGCGCCCTCGCCCCGAACAATCCTCGTCATCTCGTCTTGAAGGGCGTGTTGCGTGAAGGGATGCCAGATCGGCGACTTATTCTTTGGCATACAACTTGAAACTATCTGCACGAAATGAGGCCTTGAATGCTGCCTCTAGCGTGTCCGCCGTGAGGGGAGAGAGCCATGGCAATCGACCCAACCAACGCACCCGCCCCATCTCGCGAATGATGGTCTGGGTTTCGGCGTTTCTTTCGCCAATGAAGGCCATCCCGAGAATTGGGATCTCACGCTTTCGGAGCGCCTCTACCGACAGCAGCGAATGATTGATGGTACCCAGTTCTGTGCTTGCGCAAAGCACGACCGGAAGCCGCCATCGCTCGAACACATCAATGTAGAGTGTGTCGCCGCTCAGCGGCACCATCAACCCGCCCGCGCCCTCGATAACCAACGGCTGCCCGCCGGTATCTGGCACTTCAAGCGAATCTGGCTCGATGCGCACTCCGTCAAGCTCGGCAGAATAGTGGGGCGATGCTGGCGTTCGAAGGCGGTAGCGCTCTGGCAGGATGCGATCGGCCGACAGGCCGCCCAGCCGCGCCACAGCCTCGGCATCGGTCTCTTCGCCGAGGCCAGCTTGAATCGGCTTCCAATAGATCCCGCCGAGGAGTTTCGCAAGCCCTGCGGCAAACACCGTCTTTCCGATTCCGGTATCTGTACCCGTCACCACGATGCTTGGGCTCATAGAAGTACACCTCTCGTCTCCTCGATCAAGGCATCGAGCATTGCACGCACGTCGTCCTCGCTGACGTTGAGTGTTAGTGAGATTCGCAAGCGGGCTGTACCCACTGGCACGGTTGGCGGCCGGATCCCACGGATATCGAACCCGCGAGCCTGCAGTGCAGAAGCGAGCCGCATCGCACGCGCGTTGTCGCCCACGATGTATGGCACGATTTGCGAATCGGACGGACTTTTCCAACCGCACTCGCTCATCTGCCGGTGCGTGAACCCGACCAGCTCGGTGAGACGCCGCTGATGCTCAGGTTCCTGCTGAATGATCAGAATCGCCTCCTGCACGGCGACCGCCATCAACGGCGAGGGTGCGGTAGCAAAGATAAATGGACGGCAACGATTGACCAGGAAGTCTCGCAGCACGCCAGACGCAGTGACGAGCGCGCCCGCAGCGCCCAGCGCCTTGCCGCAGGTATGAACCACCAGGAGATTTTCTCGTCCCTCATAAGGCGCGGTGAGCCCCCGTCCCTGCTCACCGTAAACACCCGTGGCATGGGCCTCATCGACCATCAGGAACGCATCATGCCGGTCGGCGAGCGCAACCAGCTCTTTGAGCGGCGCAAAATCACCGTCCATGCTGTAGAGACTTTCGACCACGATCCAAATGCGGCCCACCCCGCCGTCTGCCCGCCAGTCACGAATCGTGCGTTCGACCGCCTCCGGGTCGTTATGCGCACTTATACGAAAATTAGCGCGGCTTGCTCGCGCGCCTTCGTGAATGCTCGCGTGTACAAGAGAATCGAGAACGAGGAGATCGCCCTTCTGCGGCACCGTTGTCAGGACCGCGAAATTTGCGACATACCCGCCGCCAAAGAAGAGCGCCGTCTCGGCACCAAAGAACCTGGCAGCTTCAGCTTCCAGACTTTCGTGCTCCTCGCAATTGCCGCGCAGAAGCCGCGAGCCGCCGGCTCCGATCGGCGTGCCGGCCTCGATCGCTGCCAAAACAGCCGCTTTCATGCGCGGCGCGCTCGCGAGCGCCAAATAGTCGTTCGACGTGAAATCGATTCCTTCACGCGGATTGAGGCGGCGCAACCGGTGGTCTTCTTTCAGAGCATGCAACGCTGCGGCATATCCGGCAATTTTTCCCGCGTGGATTGAATTCATTCTCATTTCTCGGGTAACGAAATCACGCAAAATTCGAATGGGCGCGAAGAAAAACGGCCTTAGGTCCGCTTTTCGGCCACTAAACCGGCGTGATCCGATTTTCGCGATCAACCAACACGATGCGAGGTTTGAACGTTTTGGCTTCGGCCTCGTCAAACGAGGCGTAGGCAATGACGCTAATCTTGTCTCCGGGTAACGCCAGTCGCGCGGCCGCACCGTTCAAGTCAATGGCACCCGAGCCGGGGGGCGCTTCGGTCACGAAGGTGGCAAAACATGCGCCGGTTTCGACGTTGTGAATTTCGACGCGTTCGTCGACCAGGAACCCTGCTGCATCCAGCAGTGTACGATCAATTGAAATAGAGCCTTCATAGTGCAGATCCGCTTCGGTCACTGATGCGCAGTGGATCTTGCCCTTCATCAAGGTAATTTGCATTCCGCACCTAAGATTTAAGGAGTTTCGCGAGACAGCTTGCCGCCTTGTTGGTTCAGGCAAGCCCGGATGTGATACCGAGCCTGGTCAGCAAATTTGCGTCGCGGTCGGTTTTTGGATTTTTGGTCGTCAACAGCACGCCCCCGATGAAAATTGAGTTCGCACCGGCCAAAAAGCACAATGCCTGCAATTCGTCGGTCATGTCATGCCGCCCGGCCGACAACCGCACCACGCTCGTTGGCATCATAATCCGGGCAGTGGCGACCAGGCGCACCAGCGCGATAGGATCGGGGCGCTCCGCGGTATGGTTGACCGGAACCCCTTTGACCTCGTTCCAAAGATTGATCGGCACGCTTTCTGGAGGCTTTCGCAGATTAGCCAGCAGGACAAGCATGTCGAGGCGGTCCTCAACGCGCTCGCCCATGCCGATAATGCCGCCGCAGCAGACCTTGATCCCGGCCTCGCGCACGTTTTCAAGCGTATCAATTCGGTCCTGCAACGTGCGAGTCGTGATGATCCTGTCGTAGAATTCAGGCGATGTATCGATGTTGTGATTGTAGAAGTCGAGCCCAGCCTCGGAAAGCTGCGCTGCCTGCCCCAGTGTCAGCATGCCCAGCGTAACGCAGGTTTCCATGCCAAGGTCCTTGACGGCGCTGACCATCTCGCAAACCCGATCCAGATCGCGGTCCTTCGGACTGCGCCAGGCCGCGGCCATGCAGAAGCGGGTCGCACCTGCCTCCTTGGCACGCTGCGCGGTGGCGACCACATCAGCGCGATCCATCAGGCGGGTCGCTTTCACTCCGGCTTCGTAATGTGCGCTTTGCGCGCAATAGCCGCAATCTTCCGGGCAGCCACCCGTCTTGATGCTGAGGAGGCTTGCTGTTTCGAGGTGATTTGGATCAAAATTGCCGCGGTGAACGCTTTGCGCTCGAAACATCAGCTCTGGGAATGGCAGACCATAGAGCGCTTCGGCGTCGGTACGTTTCCACTTTCCGACTTCTTCGAGCTCGCAGCTTCCGTTCCGATCAACTCCAACAGCAACACCCATAGGCCTCAAGTCCGTAATCATAGATAATCGCGTGAATTATCTCTCGTCATCGACATTGGATCGATGCTAATCGATGCGGTATCGGGGCGCACCCATTTTTCCGATAGATAATCTATGAGTGAGAACAGAACGACTGCTGGACGCATCGCGGAGTCAATCGGTGAGCGCATTATCAACGGCGCGCTGCAGCCAGACGCAAAACTCCGGCAGGATCATGTGGCGCGGGAATTCAATTCAAGTCACGTCCCGGTGCGCGAGGCTTTTCGGCAACTCGAGGCGCAGCATCTTGTCGTGAGTGCACCGCGCCGCGGCGTGCGGGTCGCCCCGCTTGATGCCAATTCGGTGAAGGAGATCGCCGAGATGCGTGCAGCGCTCGAAGTGGTCGCGCTGCGCAATGCAGCTCCAAAGCTCTCGTCAGTCCACCTGGCACGCATTGAACTTGCGCTCATTGAAGGAGACAGCGCTCAGACGATTGAGGATTTTGAGATGGCCAACCGGGCCTTTCATTACGCCCTGGTTGCGCCCTGCGCGATGCCCCGCCTGCTCGCCAGCCTCGACGAACTGCAGCTTGCAAATTCTCGGCTGGTATTCGCGATGGCTCGGACGGCTGGCTGGCGTCCACGGTCCAACCAAGATCACCGTCTGATTCTGCAGGCCCTGCGAGCGCGCAACCTCGACCTAGCCTGTAATCTACTCACGCGTCACATTCAGAGCATCGAGCGCCTGGCGCTTTCCGCCTCTTGATCAGGAAAACGCCTTTGTGAGCTCAGTTCAGACTGAGGGGCGCAACAGTGTCAAAAACTGGATCATCAATCAGCGATGCAGCGGCGAAAGCGTTGCAGAGATCTCGATCCCAAGCTAGTTATGCGCCCCATCTTTGATAGGACTCCATGGGGCCATCCATGATTCGTCACATTGTCTTGTTCAGCGCCAAAGATGAGGCCGACATCGATCGTATCATCGAGGGCCTGTCGGTTCTCACGAAAATCCCGCATGCACGCCGGCTCGAGGTCGCTCGCAACCGTAAGAGCGACCAACTCGGCAACGACATCGACGTCGTTGTCTATGGTGAGTTCGAGAACGAGGCGGAACTCGAAGCCTACAAGGCGCATGATCTTTACCAGGAATCAATCAGGCGGGTACGGCCACTGCGCGAGCTGCGGTTCGCGGCAGACTATTGTGTGTCGGCGAATGTGCGGCTCCTCACGCGCCGCGCGGTATCGGCCGGCTGAGGCTAAGCTGATCGTCGGTCTCACGAGCTTGCAAACTTCCGATCGAACGTTGCTCTCCTTTGGCGGGTCATCATCGGAAGCGCGCGGATGCCGCTCACCGGTAGCGTGATAGCCCCATGTACGTCCGCGAACTGCCATGGATTGCCCCTGTCACGGCAATGCGGCGCCTCGCCCGCGGGCCTCATCTTACATTTCTCGATAGCGCAGCAAGCCACGAGCTCCTCGGGCGCTACTCATACCTGACTTGCAACCCGTTCGGCACCTATATCATCGCGGACGGGCAGGCGAGTTGGAACGGCCATCGCATTGACGGTGACCCCTGGGTAGCCCTTCGCACCCTTCTCGCCAAGTATCCGCAAGAGCATCGCCCTGATCTGCCGCCATTTCAGGGCGGAGCGGCCGGGTTCTTATGCTACGATCTGAACAGGACACTGGAGCGATTGCCCGTGCGGGCAAGTTCTGGACACCGCTTGCCTCAATCCATCCTGCATTTCTACGACGTCGTAGTCAGCTACGATCACCGCGACGACAGGTGCTGGATCGTGTCGACGGGATGGCCGGAGCAGGATCCTGCACGCCGGGCCACGCGTGCGCGCTATCGAGCCGATGAGTTTGCAGCTCTCCTTGCCGGCCCATACATGCCGCGGGACTATGCCGATGGCGCAGTCGGACCATGGCAGTCGAACTTCAGTCGCGCGTCCTACATTGCGGCGGTCCAGCGCGTCATTGACCTTATTCTGGCCGGAGATGTCTTTCAGGCTAATATTGCGCAGCGTTTTAGCGCCAGGCTCACGACCTCATTTGATCCTGTTGCCTTCTACTGCCAACTGCGATCATTAAACCCCGCACCATTTGCAGCGCTCCTGCGCTACGGCAATCTCACGATTGCATCGAGCTCGCCGGAGCGCTTTCTGAAGCTCGACGGACGGCGGGTCGAAACGCGCCCCATCAAAGGCACGATCGCGCGTTCAACGGATTTTGGGGAAGATCAGCGTCGCGCGCAACTCTTGGCCGCGTCCGACAAGGACCGTGCCGAGAACATCATGATCGTCGATCTCCTACGAAGCGATGTTTCTCGTGTTTGCACTCCGCATTCAGTCGACGTTCCAGCGCTGTGCAGCCTCGAAACCTATGCCTCGGTGCACCACCTCGTGTCGGTCGTCACGGGAGAGCTTGCGGACGACCAGGACGCGGTCGGCCTTGTTCGCGCCTGTTTTCCAGGCGGCTCCATTACCGGGGCGCCGAAGGTGCGAGCGATGGAAATCATTGCGGAACTCGAGCAAGTCGCGCGAGAGGTCTATTGCGGGGCGATCGGTTTCATTGGCTTCAACGGGCATATGGATACCAATATTGCGATCCGCACCGTCACGATCGACGACGGCTTGGCTGTCTTTCACGCAGGGGGCGGGATAACGGCGATGTCGGATCCAGCGGCCGAATATAGTGAGACTCTCGCCAAGGCACAGCTGATCTTTGACGCATTTCGCGCCAATTCTACCGGTGAACGTTGATTATCATCATCGACAACTACGACTCCTTCGTCTTCAACATTGCGCGCTATTTCCGCCGGCTTGGTGAATCAACCGAAGTGGTCCGAAATGACGCGATCAGCCTCACTGATATTGTTCGTCTCAAGCCGCGCGCGGTGGTCATTTCCCCCGGTCCCTGCACCCCAACAGAGGCGGGAATATCGACTTTAATCGTTCGCGAGTTTTCAGGTCTTGTCCCGATTTTCGGCATCTGCCTTGGACACCAGTGCATCGGGAGCGTTTTCGGCGGACGCGTGGCACGTGCACGTCGCCCCATGCACGGTCGCTCCTCATCCGTTACGCATGACGGCCGCGGCCTATTCGAAGGACTTCCTTCCCCTCTTTGCGTCGGGCGCTACCATTCCCTCGTCGTTGAGATCGATCAATCACGCGCGTCGCGTCTTATGGTAACTGCGCGCTCGGACGAGGGCGAGATCATGGCGCTTGCACATCGCGATCAACCTACCTATGGCGTGCAATTCCACCCTGAATCGATACTGACCCAACAAGGAGATGCTCTGCTGACAAACTTTTTGCAACTGGCAAAGAATTTCCAAGCCTGAGGATGGGCCCTTGTGCCGCACGCCTCTCCCGCAATGAGGCGTCGCGGCATCAGTAGCACTTTAAGTCCGATCGCATTTCTCTGCCCTCCGGCTAGCAAGCAGCCTATTGACCGCGCTTTCAGCAGACCCAAAGGACAGCTACGTCGCCCAGGCACGGCCGGTCATCACACATCCGCGACTGCCGACCAGCGATTGACGCGAATCTCCACTATTTCCTCGCCATCCATGAGACTGCTCGGCAGGAGATGCGGATTTCTGCACGCGGCGAGAAGACGCAGCTTACCTAAATCCCGGCCCGGTCGGGCTATAAAACATCTTGTATCTCACGCGGTGTCAGATTGTAGGCTTCCAAACGCAGCAACCGACCGCCTTCGATCCTTACACTGTCGTGAGAGAGACCTTCGTGGATACGCTGGATGTCATTGGCGTCGGGATCGGTCCCTTCAATCTCAGCCTGGCAGCCCTGATCGAACCTGCCCCGCTACGCGCACTATTCCTGGAGAAGCGCGGGGCATTCTGCTGGCATCCAGGCATGGCGTTGCCGAATAGCCGGTTACAAGTGTCGCCATTCAAGGATTGCGTCACGCTGGTGAACCCCACCAGCCCCTATTCTTTCCTGAACTACCTGGCACGACACGGACGGCTCTACGGCTTCATCAACAAACGCAATGCTTCGACCTCGCGGCGGGAGTTCACTGACTATTACCAGTGGGTCGCGCGACAACTTGGCACGCTCCGCTACAACGAAGAGGTCGTCGATGTCGCGCCCTTCAGGGACGGCTATCGCGTCAATACGAGCACAACGACATACTTGGCGCGCGCCGTCGTGATAGCGGTCGGCGTTGAGCCAACGATCCCCCCGTGCGCCAGACCCTTCATTTGCAACACCGTCTATCACGCCGCTGACTATCTCGACCAGGACTCACCTGGTGCAGACGAGCATGTGCTCGTGGTGGGAGGTGGTCAGAGCGGCGCGGAGATTGTCGAGCACCTCCTCAATCGTCCCAGCGCTCCCCGGATTACCTGGGTCACATCGCGCTCAAACCTGTTTGCCATGGACGATACCAGTTTCGTCAACGAGGCCTATGGGCCGGGCTACAGCCGGCGCTTTCATGCCCTGCCGCTCCAGCACCGCCGCACAATCATCGAGCGTGAAAAGCTAACAAGTGATGGCATTTCTGCCGAATTGTGCAATCGCCTCTACGACATTTTGTACGAAAGGAACGTAGAGGGTACGCCGTCTGACAGCTTCCTTCTCCTGTCCAGCGTCGTTGTGAAAGACATCGCGCCCCTAAACAAGCGCTGGGGAGTCAATCTGACCGATCTCGCCACGCAGCAACATCACAGCATCCTCGTTGATCGCATCGTACTTGCCACGGGCTTTCAACCGCGCACTCCACCCTTTCTACAATCGCTCCTGGGCGGCGCGCACATGGAGGATGGCCTACCCGTGCTCGGCTCGGACTACGCGGTTAGCTTCAATCAGCATATGCCAGGACCGGTATATCTCCAAAATCAGAGCCGTCTGCAGCACGGATTGCAGAGCGCAAACTTATCACTGGTGGCGTATCGCAACAGTCTCATCATCAACAGCCTCCTCGGACGTCCCTTCTATCTGGATCAATCAGGCCAGCAGATCCTCAATGGTTACGAGTCCCCAGACGCTTCGAATCTAAGCACCGTGCCGGATGCAACGCCACTTGCAGAACATATGAGCGCAATCACATGAGTGCGTCCCGATCCTCCATCTTACGAATTGTCGATGTGCCCCCTTCAGCTGCGGACCGGCTATCTTGCAAACTACCCTACCCCGCCTTTGGACCGTTTTTGGTCGCATCCAGCATCATTGCGGCAGCGTACGGCACGAGCTTCACTTTGCCGGAATATATGGAAGCGCTCGGTATGGAGGGCGACGCCGCGGGTACCATTATCTCCAGTGGCATGGTTGCAACGATCGTGTGCTGTTGCCTGGCAGGCCGCGTTGCCCAGCGCATTGGCATTATGCCGACGATAGCTGCCGCATCGTTGGTGATGGCGCTGGCCATGGCGGCCTTCGCTGCTGCAGCGTACGACACGCGAATGGCCTATGCAGGCGGCATGCTCGTCGGTGCGGGATGGTCCGTGCTGTTCATCCTCTCGCCGTTGCAGATTATCCGTCACTTGCGTCCCGCAGCCCGTATAGAACATCTGACGATCCTGTCCGGCGCCCAGATGGCAGGACTTGGACTAGCGGCCCCACTCGGCCACTTTCTGACAGCATGCACCGGCTCAATGGCGATGATGTACGCACTTTTCGCGGTGGCCTGCGCAATTGCAGCCATCTGCGTAGGCGTCGCACGACATGCCATGTTGAGCACCCCCTCGGTACCCATGCCTCACATCGAGGTCACCCTGGTCGAAACGGGCGCCCTGCTTCGACACGCAACAGCCGCACCGATCCTCATGATCGCGGTTGCGGCCTGCATTTTTTCCGGACTATCGACATATCAGAGCGCCTATGCAGCATCACGTCGGCTCAACCCTGATATCTTCTTCCTCGTATTCACCGTTACCAGCGTGGCGCTCCGCTTTTCAGTCGCCCATTTGCTGAACCAAGTGCCCGTACACCGGCTTGCGCTCACGCTCTTTATCGCTACCGGCGCCTCATTGGCGTTGCTCATTATCAATCCTGGCGACACTCTACTGTATATATTGGCCGCCGCAATCTTCGCCACAGGTTACGGGCTCAGCTATTCCGCCCTTATCGGAATGGCCGTCAATCTCGCCGGCGAGCGGGGGCTTTCCGTACCAGTTACCTCACAAATCTTCACCTTAGCCTATTTCCTCGGGTTGTTCGGCTTTCCGTTCCTCGGAGGGCAGTTGATCGGTGGATTTGGCGTTGACGGGATGTTGCTCACGCTATTGGGCGCGACCGCCTTTAACGGGGTGCTGGTAATCGCACTTCGGCCAAAGGCAAGAACCTACTCTCCGTAATCTTCAAAAAAGGAGCTCGCACATGCTGACCGAGGCACAGAAGGCGAAATGGCATCAGGATGGATATCTTCGGCTTGAAGGCTTCTTTGATGCGCCTACGCGCGACAAGATCTCTGACTTCGTGGACGGCGTCGCGCGCTGGGATGTGAGCGTCGACAAGTGGATGATGTGGTTCGAGAAAACGGCCGATAATCGCAAGATCATCTCAAAGGTCGAGAACTTCCTGGACTACCATGGCGCTCTACGCGAGACGCTGCTGGCCGACGGCCGCATTTGCAACGCGATAAACACGCTCCTCGACGAGGACACGCGGATGCTAAAGGAGCTTCTGATCTTCAAGTACCCTGATAGCGGCGGTTATCGCCCTCATCAGGACATATACCATATACCCCACAAGCTCCCCGAGCGGATGGTGCACGCCATAGCAGCCGTTGCCATCGACGATTCGGCTCCGGACAATGGTGGTCTATTCTTCACTCCCGGTCGCCATAAGGAGGGAGTTTTTCCCATGGATGCCGGTGGCGTCATAAACCCGGACGTGGCCGAGAGCTTTGAATGGGAACCAGTGCCGTGGAAGGCAGGCGACGTCTTTATTTTCGACGACTACGCGCCCCACTACTCACTGCCGAACAAGAGCGATCGCTCTCGTCGCACGCTCTATTTGGTGTTCCAACGCGCGTCCACCGGCGGTCCTGATCGCGCCGAATACAATCGGATGAAGCGCGCCTACAACCCGCCAGAAGGCAAGGTCGCCGAACTTGAAAATCTGAAGACGCCTAACGGCATCTTCTATCGCGAGTGATTGCACCCTTAAGGAAAGACCACGTGTACACCAAGCAGATCGATCGCTCCCTCATGCGAACCGAATATGGCGTGCTGGTTTGCCGCCTGCTGGAGCATTTACCGGATGATCTCAGCCCCGAGTTCGGCGCCTCGGTTGTTGAGGTCGCCCCCGGTGGCGCGGTCGATCCGCACGCGCACCACGAACATGAACTGTGGCTCTTGATTTCAGGCCAGGGAGAATTCGAAGCTGACGGGCAGACGCGGTCGGTGAACGAGGTGACATTGTTCTACATGCCTCCACACCAGAAGCACGCTATCCGCAATGTCAGCCAGGAGAGTACTCTTAAGTTCCTCTCCATCTGGTGGGATTGACATGCGCACCTATTTCGTATGTCCCGCTCCCCCCTGTCCTAATGGCAAATTACATCTCGGTCACGTCGGCGGCGTATATTTGCTCGCCGACATCTTCGTGCGCTTTCAGCGCCTGGCCGGCCATCGCGCGCACCATGTCACCGGAGCAGATGAGCACGGTACCTATACACTCGTAAAGGCACGAAAGCTCGGACAACCCGTTGGCGACGTTGCACAAAAGCACATTGACGAGATCCTGCAGGGCCTGCGTGCCATGCACATCACGCCCGATGTCTTCGTTCGCACATCGAGCGAGATACACAAGCAAAACGCCCTCGCGATTTTCCGCGAACTGCAGGAGGCTGGCTATGTCGAGATCCGCAATGGTGTTCAGCTCTATTGCGAGCATTGCGATGAATTTGTCGCGGACTCGCTGGCGGTTGGGAATTGTCCCGCGTGCGGCTCTGCGACCGACAGCAACTTGTGTGAGAACTGCGGCCTGGCAATCCGGCACGACGCTTTATGCAATGCCCGGCACACCACGTGCGGTCACAATCTTGTACTAAGGCCCATTGAGCAGGCCGTGCTCGATACGCCTCGCCTTGCGAAGGCGCTGACCACAGCCATTGGAGAAAGTGCCTGGCCCGAGGTCATTCGGGACAAGGCGCGCGCTTGGCTTGCCAGCGACATGCATGGCTTGCCGATGTCGCGCCACTTCAGTCATGGTGTGGAGTTACTCGAGCCCGAACCTTTGTTCGGCCAAACCCTGCTCACATGGTTTGAGGGCCTGTGGTGCTTTGACACCGGAATTCGCGAGCAATGCGCCAATGATTTTCTAGGCCCAGAAACAACCTTGCACGACCCCAGCACCCGGCTTGTGTTTTTCATGGGCCAGGACAACCGCTTCTACTATACGGTAGGTGTGACCGGCGCGCTGCTCGCGCGCGGCTACCCGATCCCCACCAATCACTCCATCCAGGATTTCTACAAGCTCGAAGGGGAGAAATTTTCCACCAGCCGTAACCATGCGCTTTGGGCCGATGAAGTCGCGCGCGAGGTAGACCCCAATGTGCTTCGCTATGCTCTCGCTCGAATTGCGCGGCCATTCGGCAGGGATGAAAACGAGTTCGACGTCGATCAGCTGATCAGGGCCGCATCACACCTTCAGGTCTGGGAAAAGGCATTGCGCCAGCATGCCAACAACGCACGCACATTGGACAGCAGGCGTCTCAGATCTCGTCTGCAAATCCTCGCTCAGCGTTACGCTGATGCGATCGAGGAGCTCCGATTCTGGGATGCGCTTGATGTCATTGATAGCTACTTCGAGGTAGCCGATTTTGCGCGTGACGACAGCGGCATGTGGAATTCAGCGCAGATCTCGCTGTTCCTGAGCCTTCTGTATCCTGTGGTTCCCGAGCTAACGATCCGATATGGCCGCCATTTCTTTGGTGCAGCATGGCAGCCGTCCTTCGGCAAACCTGCTGCCAAAGCCGGCCTTCCACCAAAGGTCGACTTCCCGCGTGTCAGCACAGCGATACCCGCGAACTTCATCGCAGCTTACAACGAACGTTTTCGACCACAACAGGCTAAGCAGATTAGCGGAATTTGAACGATAAAGCCATGAACTCACCTGTCTCTCACCGCAGCTCTCTGGCTCAGAGCTTTGCGCCTTTTAGCTACTCAACTGCGAAGAGCGCCATCCATTTCGGGTATGGGCTCCCAGATCCGGCGATGTTCTCGGAGCTAGCCTGGCCGGATGCATTGAGCCAAAATACCGGTGTCGCCACCGCCGATCTGCTTCAGTATACGGATGCGGTGGGTTTGCCCAGGCTTCGAGAAAAGCTCGCACAACGCTATAATGTGCAGCAGGACCAGATTATCCTGACCGCTGGTGCTTCACAGGCACTGCAATTGGTCGGCGACGTCTGGCTCGACCCCGGCGATGTTGTCCTGACCGAGGACCCGTCCTACTTGGGTGCACTGCGCATCTTTTCGATCGCGGGGGCAACCATTCTCCAGCTTGAGATGAGCGCCGATGGCGTCGACCTGAACGAGCTTGAACAGATCTTGCGGCATAATACCCGCGTGAAACTTTTCTACACGACGCCAGCATTTCATAACCCGACTGGGCGCCAGATGCCGCGCCCGCACATGGCCCGCCTTGCAGCGACGCTGGCGCAGCATGGCGTGGCGTTGGTCCAGGATCTCGTTTATGCGGAGCTGCCCTATGACGGCGAAGTTGACTGGCTGCCACCGGGCGGCAACGTCATAAATATTCATAGCATTTCCAAGGTCGCCGGGCCGGGGCTGCGGGTAGGCTGGGTGCTTGCTGATTCGGATGTCATCGACAGACTGGCGCGTCTCAAGTGTGACGGCGGCGTCAGTCCTATCGTCAGCAATATCGTCTTATCATTGCTGCAGTCGGACGCACTTGATGCGCACATTGCGCGGTTACGCAAGCATTATGGTGCCAAGCGAGACAGCATGCATGCGCTGCTGCAGCGGAGCCACTTTTGCGATCTAGACTATCTTCTTCCAAGCGGAGGTTTTTCGTTCTGGGTACGGCTAGCTGCAGGAATTGAGGCTGAGACTTTCATTAAGGCTGCGTGCTGCGAGCATGACGTGCACCTTAGACACGGCGGAGATAATGGCCCACAAAGTGGCCATTATGTACGCCTGTGCTTTAGCTATCTCCCGACAAGTCTGATTGAAGAGGGCCTAGCGCGATTGGAGAAGTTGCACGCCAAGCTGTACTGATCATCGTCGCGCACGTCCTTCGAAGATTGACGTTCCGAACTGGCGAGATATACCGTTTTTTCTGGCTAGCGGCGCACGCCGCCTCAATTCACATTCAACTTGAGCGGCACCCGAACTGTCAGTGGGACGACTTTAACGTCTGGCAACGATAACAATCGGTCATGAGCGCGACCCAAGTGACGACCAGCCGTACGAATCGTTGAGGACCAGGCGCACCAGCAAGTCCAGCCAGGCCAAGACGAGGCCGAGGCGGTAGCCGATAGCGGCGAGGATGACATTGTCACACTTGCCTCATAGCGATCGAGATGTCAGCGGCCAAGATGGCCGTCGGTCCTTCACGTGACCATTCTATAGGCTGGCGAAGTGGCACCTGGGCTCACGATTAATTCCGACGAAGAAGCCGCGCACCAGACCGAAGATCACGACAGGACGCGGGTTTTCCGACGAGAAAGCTGCTCATCAACATGTTCGGCCGCGATGAGCAACTGGTGAGATCTCGGCGGCAATCCAATGATGCCGCCGAACCTGTAGCCATCATACGACTTGCTAAGGGCACACCTCAAAGTGCAGCGCGAGCTGGCCCAAGGGCACAGCCCATGCTGGTGACGATGGAGTGATTTGACGCGGAACCGATGTGGCTGAGGATTCCTCTTGCTGAGTACTCGATCTCCGGTAGTTCCCCACGCGTCTTTTCGCTGCGCGCACTACCGTCGATGTCCGAGCGGGATGCCTAACTTTAGCGCCTTCTGACGCAGTGATCCGACGCTTCGCTTTGTAAGCTTTGATATCTTCGTAACGGGTGTTTTCGCCCTCGAGTGTGCGCGTAGTTCTTTCACGTCCGCCTTCGTGTACTCGCGACGGACAACCTTCTTGTATTGCGTCTTGGCCATAACAACTCCGTTGGCGTTCTTACGCACATCTAGCAGGAATGAATTGAAACTGCCAAGCGCGTGTGAGTTGCAACGCGACGTCTCCTCATGTGTCGAATATCCGACAGTTTCGTCCAAGCTTGGAAGCGCGCGGCCCCCAGATGGAAGCTAATCTCGCCCCGCGGCCGCGGCGAATATGTCAGCCGTAGACAAAAATCTGGCGCAACCGATTGATTCCGCACGAGCGCAATGCCAAATGAGCGCTGGCAGGCCTATCTCGAGAGGCTTGCGTTCGGTCCCGATCTCGCGGTGGTCGAGGTCGTCGAAATTAAGAGCAGCAGTTTCAGCCCTGGTGTTTGCGAGATCGGGGTGAATCTTGCTTTAAGTCTTCTCGTCCAGCCAACCAATTTTGCGTTTCAGGAATTCGAAGCCGAGCACCTGAAAGGCGGCCTGCTCCTTGTTGTCCCTGCCATAGCCGTGACCACCGCCAGCCGGCTCGTAGAGATAAGCCTGATAGCCCATCCCCTGGAGCTTGGCGACCATCTTGCGGGCGTGTCCGGGATGGACGCGATCGTCCCGCCGCGTGGTGGCGATCAGAATCGGCGGATAGTCCTGCCCTGGCTTGGCAATATGGTAGGCGGAATAGGACTTGAGCCATTCCCACTCTGCGGGTTTGTCGGGATCGCCAAATTCCGCAATCCAGCTCGCGCCCGCGAGCAGCTTGGTGTAGCGGCGCATATCGATCAGCGGGATGGTGCAGAACAGGGCGCCAAAACGCTCGGGGTACCGCGTTAGCATATTGCTGATAAGAATGCCGCCGTTCGATCCGCCCTCGGCCGCGATGCGCTTTGCCCTCGTGACGCCGCGGCGGACAAGGTCGGCCGCGACGCTTGCGAAATCATCATGGGAGAGCCGCTTGCCGGCTAATCGCCCGGCATCGTGCCACCGCGTGCCGAACTCGCCGCCACCGCGCAAATGTGGCTGCACCGTGGTACCCCCGCGCTCGAGCCACAGCTTTCCAAGCGCGGAATTGTAGTACGGCTTCACCGAGATGCCGAATCCGCCATAACCGCTCATATGGACGGGCGCTTCGCCGGTCTCACCTTTGGGTCCGGTCTGCACATAGGGAATGCGCTCGCCGTCGACCGAGATCGCTTCATGCTGGGTGACCACGAGACCATCAGCGGTAAAGGTCTTAGGCGCCTCCTTCAGCAGGGCTGGACGGGCGACGCCCCGCTCCAAGAGCATCATGAAGGGAGGCGTGAGCGGATCCTGGATCTTGGCCAGAAGGTCACCATTGCCCTCAGATGGATCGCGATCAAGTGGCCAGACATCAACGACGCCGATATCGGGAAGCGAGTCCAGCTGCTCGCGGCTCCAGGTGGTGGGGGATGGCGTGCAGATCTCGAACACCGGCCGGAGTTCGTCGAGGATGGAGAGGACCAGTTTGCCATGGACCCAGAAAAATCCCTGCAGTGCTCGTCGCGGCCTCGCCACAAAAAGGACCACGAAACTGCGCTTCCCGGCAAGAAAGGCGGTCAACGATATGCCGATCAGGGTATCAGCCGGGTAGATCACGCCGGCGATTGTCACAGCCGTGCGAAGCTTCACCGCGAGCCAGTCCTGATGCGCCTGCAGCCAGATATCGGTCGGAAGGTCGAGCTTAACGTGCGCCCCTGCTTCGGTTCCGAGCCATGCGTGGAAATTGAAGAAATCCAGCTGCTCGCTGTACCAGACGCGTTGCTGTTGTCCGGTACGTTCGATCCCACAGCTGACGCCCATGCGATCGGGCGACGTCTCGAAAACCACGGCCGCGCGCTCTATGGGCTCGCCGCGGCGCCACAGTCGCACGGTTCTCGCATAGCCCGATATGGTTGCCATGCCCTCGCCATAGGCGCTGGACAACAGCAACGTATCGGGGTCAACCCAACTGACGCTACTCTTTGCTTCCGCCAGCACAAAACCGTCAGCCACAAAGCTCTTCGTGGCCAGGTCGAATTCGCGCAGCATCACAGCATCGCTGCCGCCCCGCGATAGGGCGATCATGACGCGCGAGCTACCGGACAGCATAGCGGTCCAGCTCATAAGCCAGTCTGCGTTCTCAGTCGCCGCGAGCTGATCGACGTCAAGTAGAGGATCCCATGATGGCTCAGGCTTGCGAAATTCTTCTAAAGTGGTCCGACGCCAGAGGCCCCGTGGATTCTTGACATCTTTCCAAAGGTTGTAGAGATGGTCGCCGTGCCGGCTGACATAAGGAATATTGTCCGGACGGTCGTAGATCGAAGCCAGCGCGTCGCGATCCCGCGCGAATGTCGCGCCTCCAAACACCTGCAGAGTTTTGCCGGTCTGTTGCTCGACAAACTCGAGCGCTTCCGGGCCTTCTATCTCTTCCAACCAGAGAAAGGGATCATCATCAGGGGCTAAAAGCGTTGGCTTTCCACCCCTTGGCGCTGACGGCGTGCGTGTTTTAGACACCGTTCACTCCAATGTTAGCATCAACCGCGCATCCGATACGCCATCGAGCCCGGCATGATATGGTTTCCAGCCTACAACCTGACGCGGCATTAGATTCAAGCTCATTCTGTTGAACTACAATCGCATAGCGATCGTCCGCGGCTCAGGGACTTTGCACGGTCTGAGAAGCTAGATCAGTTGCGCATTTAGGAGAGGACAGCAGGCAATCCTGGTTGTAGGAATTGCCACATCATGTGAGATCGTTGACGGTTAGACTTTCAATCCTGCGTCGTCCTCGCTCGCCCGATTGACTTTGCGCAACAAGTCCGCCCTTCCTGAAGAGGCTTGATGTGGCAGGAATCTATCGGCTCAGAATTTCGCACGTCCTGCGCCCGCTGACTATTCTGATTTCTTCAGCGTCAACTTGACGCTATCTGCGCCAGATTTACTGAAGCAACGGGGGTTGTCCAGAGGGACGTGTCGCCGCACAATGCTCGGCGTCTTCCTCTGACATAATCATCGGGAGCGTTTTACTCGGATGGCGTCGTGCGTTCGATGCAAATCCGGCCTCCTCTGCAACGTATGACCGCCAATCACTTTTCAAAAAGTACCCTCTGTCTCTGTTCAGGCTGATGAACAAGCGCACCTTAGCCGACAGTGATTGCTAAGGCATGCGCGGTTGCCGTCGCGGCGACACTCGCAGAACTCCGAGCGAGCCGACCTCCAGATTTGGCCACTGATTTATTACTGAGCAGCCTTTTCGCTCGCCCAATCCTCGTCGGGCGCAATCCTGCAGGATCCGGTGCAAGAATGCGGAGCATCGGACACTCAGCCATACCCGAGCACCAGGACACGGGGCCTCGGAACGCATCATCGTCAAGCACTCGTGCAAAACCCGGCACAAGGGGTGGCTGGCATCATAGAGACGCCCATCTTACCAACCGTGTCCCGGCGACTACGGCGATGTCAGAACTCCAACAACTGGCGGCATGATTCCAAATAGCATGCCATTAGCGACGCGTGTTCTCGCGACGGGCAAGATCCGCACCCTATGCCGTAGTCGGCACGTCCTTTGCTGAGATGAGAACGAAAGCCCGGCAGCCAAGTCTGCACGCAGCCGACGACGCAAGGAGTTCACGACGAAACTCGCTTAATTGTCACGTTACTCCGCGCCTAGTCAGGCCAACTCTCCCCTTGGCCGCAGTGCTTGGCTTGCGCATACGATCGAGGACCCTTTCATCATGATCGCGATCAGCGAGACATTTGCCGGGGCGAAAGCTACCGGCTGCATCTTCGGCGTTTGCGGACGGGCCACGAAGCTTTGACCGCGTGCCTTTCCGGATTCTTTAGCGCCCCATCGCGTGGGCAAGCCGTAACCGCGAGCGGAGAGACCATGCTTCAGATAAAGCCCACGAGCCACCCGGATTCCCAGGGTCGATTGTCACGATGGGCCGCATTTCTCTACGGCCTACTCGCCTACATGGCTTTCCTTTTCACAATTCTATATGCGGTAGGCTTCGTAAGCGGCCTGGTCGTACCGAAAACGATTGACACCGGGCCTGGCAGCACCTCGCTTACCCAAGCGCTTTCCATCGATGCGCTGTTGATGGCTCTGTTTGCCATCCAACACACCGGCATGGCGCGCAAAACCTTCAAGAATTGGTTGACGCGCTATGTACCGAAATGCATTGAACGGAGCACCTATGTGCTAATGGCGAGCCTGTGCCTGCTGTTGCTATTCTGGCGGTGGCGTCCCATACCGGCAATCGTTTGGCAAGTTACGGACCGCGATGTGTCCGTCATGATTGGGACAGCAGCATTCATTGGCTGGGCGCTGATGTTTACCAGCACGTTCTTGATCGATCATTTCGAATTGTTCGGACTACGGCAAGTCACGGCCAATCTCACGGGCCGCGGCCTACCGGAACCGCAGTTCCGGACTCCGCTGTACTACAATTTTGTACGGCATCCCATCTATCTCGGCTTTATCATCGCGTTCTGGGCCGCGCCCGTCATGACGATCGGGCACCTCTTCTTTGCAACCGGGACCACCGCTTACATCTTTGTCGGAATTTTCTTCGAAGAGCGGGACCTCCTTAAGCTGTTCGGGAACCAGTATCGCCAATACAAAAGACACGTCTCCATGCTCGTCCCCTGGCGCAAATCGGGGTAGGGTCAAAGCCGAAAAAGGGAAGAAGATCATGTCTTCCGGACCGTGCGTCACCAAGTTCCTAGTTTTCCGTAGGATCCAAAGGGCGAAACATCCACCCGCAGCAGCTCTATCTCAGAGAAGGTGCCATTTCTCGGCACCCTGACGTTCGCGGCCTCGTCGCACGCAGCAAAGCCATCGCCGCGCAAGTCCGCCCCAATGAACGAGCTGCAATGGCCATGTGCGCGCGCCCTTTGCAATGAGCCACCTAAGCGGCAGAGGCGGCGCGAAACACTTGAGCCACATCGCGAAAATGTCTGACTGGGGAGCACCCCAATATTTTAGCCGCGCAGCCTGAGGAGCAACTCGGCATGAGATTCAAGGACGTTATCGAACCGCGAGTTCCCAAACGATCCGGACGTGGCCCCCTGGGCTCGTTGGTCGGAGAATATGCATATCTCTAACACGCAGCTTACTCTCATCGATCAAGTTCACAACATACCCAACATCTCCCTGGTCCGAGAAGAGCACGTACATTACGCCTTTATCACTTAAATGGAGGTGCGCTCCTGCGAGAACTGCGGCCATGACTTGGTGGTCTTGATCGAAACACGAGCGCTCCAGATCATCCCTTGCTTCGCGATTCCAATACGGGGCAGCAAAGAGAATGACATCGAATTTCTCACCGGATTGCAGTGCAGAGTAAGTGTCGCTATGGCGTACGTCGGCTTTGCTCCCGTAACCTAGCCGCTCGATGTTTATCTCCGTCGTGCGAACGGCTTGCGGATTTATGTCGAGAGCCACGAGGCGCCCTGCGCCGGCACGAAGCGCAGCAAGCCCTAGCACACCTGATCCGCATCCGAGATCGAGTACCATTGCGTCATGTTCGATGCGCCACTTCGACATTAAGGCGTCCGGACCGTGACTTAAGCGTGGTGACAGAACGCCTGGCAGGATGTGTAGGGGCATGCCGTGCACCTCCACATCGTGTGGGAGTTCGCACAGCCGCAGTTCGGCTAGCATTGCATCGACGTCCGTCATTTGGCTCCGTTCAGATGCGCTCGCCCACGTACTCATTCTAACTCTCCATCTTTGGGTACGGACCTCGCGGGCCATCGGGACCCACCTGCGTATCAGGTCGAGGCTTAGCGATTGCTTCAGCGCGCCGGCAGTCTCCGTACTTGAGAAGTCGTAAAGAAGGACGCGCCGCTCTCCATGGAGGACTTACCAAGGTAGCACGTCCATTCCAGCGCGCTTATTCTCGCCCGGATGACACGGTAGCCTCCAGGAAGACGTCTCTCCCGTCTTGAGCATCTTAAGGCAACGAACGCCACTCCAGTTGCTGATCCGGTCAGCGACTACATGCACGTGGCCATCCTCGACTAACGAGCTTCGACACACAGCCACCTACTCCGTTGTCGCGTTGACCCGTCCGCTAGGTCTCGATGCGTGCGATGCTAGTGAGACTCGAGCCTACAACCTCACGCAGCGTTAGATTCAAGTCGATTCTTTCGAAGTAATGTTGCGCCGCAGTTACAGCAATTCGTGTTGGTGCTGTTATGACGCGCGAGGCCGGGGGCCCCCCTAAGGAAATGAAGCTCGAAATGAAGAACTTGTTGCTTATGACTGCGAGCATCGTCGCACTCAACGCTGCGGCGCCTGCATTCGCCGCGGATCTCGCTGCACAGCCTGTCTACACCAAGGCGCCGCCGCAACCCGCGCCGGTCGCGATCGCGGCCTACGACTGGAGTGGTTTCTATGCTGGCATCAATGGCGGCTGGGGTTCGAGCCATAACTCCTGGGATTTCGCGGGCACCACCCCTGAGGGCTCCCACGATGCAAGCGGCGGCACGGTCGGTGGGCAGATCGGATACCGCTGGCAGATCGGCCAGACAGTGCTTGGCGTCGAAGGCCAAGGCAACTGGGCCGATTTCAACGGCTCCAATGTCAGCGCGGCCTTTCCGACCAACAGCAATCACACAAGGATAGATGCGTTCGGCTTAATCACTGGTCAGATCGGTTATGCCGTCAGCAACGTACTGCTATACGCCAAAGGGGGCGCCGCGGTCGTGGGCAGCAGCTATCAGATCAACTCCGTTTCCCCAGGGACGCAGCTTGGGAGCGCGGACACTACGCGTTGGGGGGGCGCCGTTGGCGCCGGGCTTGAGGTCAACCTGACGCCGAACTGGTCAGCTGGCGTCGAGTACGACCACGTGTTCATGCCGACCAGCGACGTGAACTTCACGGCCGCCGGTGGTGGTGCGCTTGGGAACGATCGCATCCGCCAGGATTTTGATCTCGTGACCGCGCGGGTCAATTACAAGTTTGGCTGGCCCCTGGTTCTCAAGTAACGATCTCCTGATCTTCAATCGCGATCGAGAGCCCCGGCCCTTCGCCGGGGCTCTTTGTCGAGATATTCATCTGCGTGCAACGGTCACCTAAGTATCTTTTGTGCTTTGCGAGAATTCCCGCGTTAACGTAACTCAGGTCGTTCTGACGGCCCACGGATGCGTCGGTGAGGCAGGGCTGAGCGACTCCGACTGCGCAGATCGCCTGCGTGTGATCGATCCGGAAGATTTGAGGTCTAGACCGTAGACTTGTCTCGCCCTCAGTGATCCAGCGTCTCGAACCAATAATCGCGTGTTCCGGCTTTGACTTTGAAATACATCGACACACCAATGCTTTGGCGTTCGGCAATCAAGGCGTTGTAACAAGCAGGCAAGCTTTGTGCTCGGCGAGGCCCTCCTACACCACTCTTCGGCATGATCTGGAACGCGGCGATGATGCGTGCCTCTCAATATACCCCTCAGCACTCGGCTACTACGAGGGGGTACCTTGCTCAATGGCTCGCGAAAACCAGATGAATCTCGCCGCCAATTTTTTCGGCTGCATGTCGATTGGCGTCGCTCAGCGAAATGGCTGACGTCCCGCTCGCGCATTTTGCGCACATAAAGACCGAATTGCCCAAGCATAGGTCGATCGATCCTGCCGATGCCCCTTGTGCTCGATGTGTTGCACCAAGTCGCGCTCAGCAAAAGATCCTCAATAACTCCCGTACTGAGACGTGATGAGACTGGGTTCAGCGGCTAGGACGGCAAGCTTTAATGCGATTTCAGGTCCCAGAGTCCGGCAAGAGGCGTCTCTCTCGCAAAGTGTGCCAATACTGCGTGTTCTGTAACGCGAATACTTTGCATAGAAGTAAATGGGACCAATGCAGAATGCATCTTCCGCTAAGCGATCTTGTCGGGCACGCTAGGTATTCACCAGCAAAGGCACAGCTGATCTGCTGGCACGGCCGATCGAATAGCAGCGACTATCAGCTACATTTGCGACGCAGTAGATGTTCGCGGCGATTCATGGCGACAAGCGCAGCCGATTGAGGCCATACCGCCGTGAGGCCCGCTCCCTTGCAGAATCGCCACGCCCAGGGTGGTCCTGCAGCGTACGCGATACCAGCTACGCGACCATCGGTGTTCCCGCTGCAGTCACCGAAAATTCAATAAGACCAAGACGAAGCGCCTTCACAAGGCCTTGAGTCCGGTTCGCTGTCCCGAGCTTTCGTATTACGTTCTTAAGATGGAAATTCACCGTATTCTCGCTGACACTCAGTATCTTCCCGATTTCCCAGGAAGATTTGCCTTCTGCTACCCATCGCAGGCAATCCTTTTCGCGCTCTGATAAGGTCACTTTTCTATCGCAAGCACTGTCCAAGGGTCTTGCGACCTCCGCAAATGCGACATGAAACTGCCAAGCCAGCGCGTTGAGACGGCTCACACTCCCCAGAGGATCGGTATCATCAAAACTGGATGCGAACGATACCACAGATATACGGCCTGATGGCCCAAACAGCGGCACGCTGACGCCGTGCTTTAGGCCCGCCTCTCTGGCCTCCTCTAGTACGCGTTGTTCACATGCCTGAAGCTGATATTCCTTGACCAGCTGGTCCCATAGAAACGGCCCCGCATACATCGGTGCCCGCCGGACCACCGGATCGACCGTGTAGTACTTGCGTTCCAAATAGCGCTGGCCCCAGTCCGGCGGAACCTTCATGGCTATCAGAGGCGGTGGGTACCCCGGCAGACGAAGCGGCTCAGCGAAGGTGAGTGCTCCGTAAGCGACTTCAGTGAAGCCCTCTTCGCTCGCACAGCTCACAAGCAGATCAAACAACGCTTTGAGAGATTGCGTTTGATTTGCGCATTCGACGAAGCTGAAGAGATTCATATGGCGCCTCACGCGATCGGCAGAAGGCATTGCGCCGTTCGACTGAATTTGTTTCAGACTGAGGTTGGTTGTATTCCCGCGCTGCTCCAGCATACATTGCGGCCGGGCGAATGCCGCGATACCTGCGGAACGAAAGCGACTGTCAGCGCAGGTAAGAGCTGCACACGGCGGCGATACGGGCGAAGTCGGGACGTCCGCGCGTTTCCGCCGGTTTGGACGACGGTATCCACATTGGTCCTCTCTACGCCCCAACGATGGTGAATCGCGCTTGGAAACGCCTGCACCTATGTTACTCACACACCGAATGCCCGCGGTGGTCTCCGTGATCCGCTCGTCAGGCGTCAGCCGGCTGCTCGATAGCCCTTGTGGCAAGATTCTGCGTCCCGATTTTGGGAAATTACGTGAGCAGCAGTGCGCAAGTCCGCCTGATGCCGGGCTCCAGCTGCTTGAACTCAACCTCGACGAGCTGTTGGAGAGCAAAGATAAGCATGGCCGGGTTATATCTGCTGCAAATTCTTGCGGATCGCGGCCGCCAGCGTATAGCTGATCGGCAGTGGACCAGCGTCGGCGAGCCCGGGATCTGCGGAGAGCACGGCGGGCTCGGCTAGAGGCACCGCCTTGGGCAAGAAATCCGATCCGTCTGCAGGTTCTACTGTGAGAACGGTGATCTCGTCGTCGAACTCTTCGCGCACATCCAGCGCCCTCTACCGCAAGAGCCAATCGAGGCAGTTGATTGCGGTCACCGCGCCGGCGCTTGCTAATTTTGGTGAAGGGCCGCACGTGAGTTTGCGAAGAATCGAGGACATGCTTGATGCAGGTGACGCTGTGCATGGGTTTCTCCAGGAACTTTGCAAGGGTCTGGGATGAGAGCAGCAAGTGTCATACCAGTCTCCTCCCCCGCAAAACCCAGTTGCCAAGACAAGAACTTCGAGAAATTGCCAGGCTTTAGTCGAATTGAAGCACTGCGACATGCGTCGGAATTACGACAACGCCGTCTGCACCAGCTGCGACACATCCGTGGATCTGCTCTCCCGATCTAGAAGCAGCATACGATTTCCCTCGCGTTTTAAGAGACCGACCGCCTGAAGCCGCATGATCGCGAGCGACCAACACTTTCACCAATCGTCGCCGATCGATGCGGGCATCGCCGCCCCATTTTAGACCTTCGCCGATATCGATGAGTTCTCGGACCGTCTCCGGACAGTGAGGGATACAGTCGGACAAGACTTGGTTCTCGTGACATGGATCGAATCACTGATTGTTGATCGTGCAATGGACGAAGCGGTTTCGTGCGCATACGCTTACGCCGATGCGGGAGCCGACGCGATCCTCGTTCACTCGCGAAAGAGCACCGCGGACGAGATCCTTGCGCATTTGCGAGCGCCTGGCAGAATCGACTCCCATCTTGATCATTCCAACGAAGTACTATCGAACACCGGTCATACCGCAAGGCGCGCATCTCGACGGTGATCTGGGCCAACCACTCCATGCGAGCTGCACTAGTGGCCACGCGCCGGGTCTGCGGTCGGATCATGGCTAAGGAAGGTATTGCAAGTATTGAGCCCATATTGCGATGCTCGACGAGGTCTTCGACCTAATGGGGTACGACGAACTCGCCTGAGCAGAAGCGCGATATCTCCAAGCTGACGACCAAAAATAATAGATTCGCATGCGCCACTATCCCGATGCATTTTTTGACAGACTGCCGCCGTGCATCGTCCTTTTCATCGCTACCCACCACTGAACTCTCCAACGCAGCACCTATTCGTCCTCTTGGAGATATCATTGAATGGCATGACAGCCCCGGTTCCGCGATCGGCTTACAATTCCGTCTCATCATTCCGCTCGACGGCCAGGCCACCGAAGAAACGCGCCGGATTCACCTGGCAGCTAGAAAACGATCAGGCAGCAGCTCGGATATGTGTTTTTGTTCACTACCGGAGTTTCTTTTGCTACGATCCGACAGAACTCCTACCACCCAGCAACGACCCCATAATTTTAAGGCTGAGCGCTCGTGTCGGCGCATAGGACAGCTTTGGTCAAATTGGGGCCGCACATCGAGCGGGACCGCCGCAAAGGAGGTACTGCACGCGGCGAGGAAATTATCGATCTGACAACAGGAGAGGCCTAGAGTGAACTCGCTCAATCAGTGCATGAGGGCGCGATCGCAGCGACCAATGGCAATCTCAACTGCTATACCGACCCTGCGGGCTCTTCCGAACCGAATTCCTCAATGCCCATTGGTTCCTGTCCCTTGCGGATGCCCTGGAAGAAGTGGAGACTTGGCGCAGATACTACAACGAGGAAGACCCCACGGGGCGATCGGCAATCGGCCGCCGGTTTTGCTGCAAAATCGCGCCGGCGCATCCAGCCCGCCAACGTGATCAGAGCGCAAAAGTCTAGTTCTGGCTGGTCCAAAGTTCGGAGCCGTCTGTAGAAGGCGCCTAGCGCGGTATCGGTTCGTCCCACAGTTGCCGCAGCAAGCCGCAGAAGCGCGGCGGCCGGACTCCCTGAGCGGCGTGTGCGCGCTGAGAGCACTTTCCCAACGGAGATCTTGTTGCTCGGCGCCAAGCAGAGCCAGGACGAAAAGTGCTTTGCTCGACCAAGCAGAGAGGCCTTGCCGCCCTCGGCCAGGACACGCTCCAGCCGGGTTACCAGCGAAAAGCTTCGCCTTGCTCGAAATACGCTTACGCCTCAAAATGGCGACAGATTTGGTGGCGATCAGGAAGTTCGTGATGCGTACGGCCGCGCGATGATGCCCTAACGACGTATCGGACGGCGTCGGAGTTCATTTGTCCCTTTCTCTACTCTGCCCCACGATGGGGCCGCCAGTACAGCTTCCGCCAAACACGGACCGGCGACTCCCCGGTTGTACAATTGCCGCTGCCCGCCTCCTGAGGCAGATCGAGAAGCCGCGCCACCGCTACGTTATGGTGAAACCACGCCGCATTGAAATCATCCGTCAAACGACTGCCCGTGCGATTCTCATTGATGCTGCAATTCGTTAACTCCTGAACCGTCCGGGAAAGGAGCCGCTCGCGGCAAAGTCCGCGACTGGTGAACGGCCGCTTGGCGTCTCGCGCTCTAACAGGGTAGGTGGTAGGTGTGCGCCGTCGCCCTTGCGTCCAACGGCTATCGCGATCTCGACGCAAAAGCCCTCGGGTACCCTGAGGACGGCGCGCGCTGTTTCCACGTCAAATCCACTCATCCCGCGCGCAGCCCAACCGGCGGAGGTTGCCTGGTTGGCAAAGTTTGCCCAGGCCGCGCCGGTGTCAAAGGAATGCGTGCGCGACAGCTGTGGCTCGCTTTTTCCGGGAGGGGTGAAATCGTTCTTTGACAGTACGTAGATGAGCGCAGCCGCGTGTCGCGCCCAACTCTGGTTGAACTCGATCAAGGGACTGAGAAATACTTCGAATTCGGATTGCCCACGCAAGGCATAGAGAAATCGCCATGGTTGAGAATTAAAAGCCGACGGCGCCCATCGAGCGGCCTCGAAGAATGTGTATAAAAGTCTCTCCGAGATCTGATCCTCAGTGAACCCACGCGGCGACCAGCGGTCAACGAATGTCCGGTCTGCAGGATATTCGGAAATGCGGACTTTAGAAGCAGGCTGTCGAATGGTCACTTTCTTCTCCCTGTCATTGTAGTGCCCAGCAAGTCATTGTAGTGCCCAGCAACTCCCGCCTGGTAAAGCATTGGCGATGTCGGCACCTCGACTAGATGCGCGTACTCAAAGCGCGAAAGACCTCCGATTTTCCTTGTCCGCGATGATCACACATGCTGGAGCGCTGCGTCAGTGCAACAATGGCGCAACGATATGCTGCTCGTCCACCCTCGCCAAATCTCGGCCGCGCGTCCCACTCAAGGATCGCATTGAGTCACGCCAGTGCGCTGCGGACTGGCAGGAATTTCGATTTCGAGTTCGCGCGACACCTCGATAATGGTTATGGTCAATTGCCACTTTCGCAATGTGCGCATTGAACGTGCGTGCTCGATTCACGAATAGTGTCCCGAGATCGCGCTGGGACCGGGTTGCCGTGGCGTTTTCTACTAAGAGGGCGCGTCGGCCAGGGTCCTTCGCAAAGGCGGTCCAGCGAGTTTCATTTTGATAATCTTCCCGTGTGATTTCTAGGGATATGCTTCTCAGCCGATACTGACCAAGTTCGGGATCTTCAAAGATCGTCAACCTGCAGGGTACCGACGTATCCCACTCCGATGTCTGCTTTGACCCAAATTTGAACTCATCTCGATGTCATAAGTCCATGGCTGCATTGATGCTGACCTGTTGAGCTTCTCCGCGCCGTTAAGAACATTCCTGGTCCAGCTGTCCAGCTGGTAGAACGAGCGATGCCAGTCCCCTAGCTTGGGCAGCTTTCCGGACCAAAGGACAGGATTTCCTCGGGACGGGAGTGTTCGGCCCAGAGAATCGTCACCTTGAACGTGCGCCCATCTTACCCGAGAATTGTCTCCGTTCGCCGCAGCTCGTATTCAGTTTCGATCTCCTTTGGCCGGCTGAAGTTCGCAATAACCGCAACATTGATGTTCGCCACTTCTGCGCGCTGCCGAGCGGAAAACTTCCGGCTTCATCAGGATCAATCTGGGGGCTGTCATCGGCACTGCTGCATCGAACCTCATGCTTAGCAAACAGCGTGCCACCCGCCAAATGCATGCGCGCCTCAACTGACTAGGAAAGCCCGCGTAGCTGCTGATGTTCCCGTGGAAGGTCGGGTACCATCGTCAGCTTTGTAACGGCACGGTCGTCAATAGAACATAGCCGCCACGGCCAACTCTAAGCAAGATGATGCGGGTATGCCAGCAGCGCAAAAAGGGGCCTCAGGATCAGGCCATCGGACGCTCGCGCACCGGCCTGGGCACCAAGATCCACCTGGCGTCGCGCGGGCTGGGATGTCCCGTCCGCTTCACCCGCGCCACCGGTCAGAAGGCGCACCCCACAGGCTACAGCCCTGCTTGAGGGCAGCCTGCCGAGTTTGTCATCGCCGATACTGCTTACGATGCCGATCACATCCGCGAGGTGGGAGCTAGCAAAGGCGCCAAAGCCGTCATTCCGAACAAACCCATCTCGGCTTGATACGAAAAGACTGCGCGAAACTACCTCGCGAACCGTCACCTTTGCCGCCGCCGCGCTATGGCTACGATAAGTGTAGACACGACCTAGCGGATGGTGTCGGTCCAGTCGGATTTTCCGAACCGGCGTGGCAGCTCCCTCTCTCACATTCCGAAGAGCGCCGCGACTATCGCCGTGACCTTTTCGCACTGCCATCCGCGTTGCGGGATCCTGGCCGCGATGTCGTCTGGAACTCCATGATACTTCGAAAGCTCCTGTCTGCCAGATAGCAAACGCCCACCACGCCCTCTACTTGTTAGCGGCTTCGTAACTCCCGAGGAATTTACAAACTTTCCAGAAGATAGCAATTCCAACCCAGGGCCGTGCCCTAGCCGAATCCGACGACGGCTTGAGCACAGTTTTGCGCATGACTGCTCAGTCTCGGCTAGGTGAACCGATTCAGTGGCCGCTTGAGACCAAGATTTTCTCTCAATGTCTGTCCGGAATATCCGGACCTAAACTTGCCTCGTCGTCGCAATTCAGGAACGACGAGATCAACAAACTCCTTGAGTCCGCCGGGCACGGCCGCCGGCATTACGTTGAATCCATCGGCCGCACGTTGATCAAAAGTATCCACCATCACGTCCACTATTTCGTCTGGTGTTCCAACAACCATGAGATGGCCGCGACTATCAGATATCGACCGGATTAGTTGTCTCCAGGTGAATTTCTGGCGTGCAGCTAGATCGAGGAGGACCTTTTGCCGACTCTTCATGAAATTTGTTTGCGGCAACGTCTCGGGGACTAATGAATCCAGATCCATTGAACGCAGGTCGGTGACAAACCCAAGCACAAGATCGGCGAAACCAATTTGCACGTCAATGTGCGTATAAGATTGTAGTCTTTGGAGCTTCTCAGACGCTTCTTGCCTGGTCCTACCAACAATCGGGATAATGCCGGGCATGACCAGCACCTGATCGTCCTCTCGCCCAAGCGCGCGTGCCTTCTCTTTGAGAGCTGCGTAGTATTTTTTGCCGTTCTCCAAATGAGGTTCGGCGGTGAATACGACCTCGGCGACCTCAGCACCGAACTGTATTCCGGCATCGGATGCGCCCGCCTGAACCAACACGGGATACCCTTGAAGCGGCCGTGCGATATTCAGTGGGCCTCTGACCGAGAAGTGGCGCCCTCGGTGATCAAGCAAATGCAGCTTCGTGGTGTCAGCAAAAATGCCACTTTGCTTGTCGCGAACGAAAGCGTCGTCTTCCCACGAATCCCAAAGTCCCTTCGCAACTTCTACAAATTCTCTCGCTCGAGCATAGCGCGTGCCATAATCTGGAAGTTCCGCCTCGCTGAAATTTGGCGCATCGAACTTGGATCCCGAGGTAACAATGTTCCAGGCCGCACGCCCCCGCGACATGTGGTCGAGTGAGGCGAACATGCGTGCAAGGTGATATGGGTGATTGTACGTTGTCGTCGCTGTCCCCACCAGGCCGATGTTCCGTGTTCTCGATGAAAGAGCCGACAGAAGCGTAATCGGCTCGAATGTGTCGTTTCGGCTTACACGAGCCATGTGTGCGTGATCTTGCTCTAACACGCCAGGGGTATCGGCGAGAAATACGAAGTGAAATGCCGCACCTTCGGCAAGTGCCGTCAGATGAGCATAGTGGTCGATATCAACCCCGCCACTCGCTGGCACCCCCGGATCGAGCCATGCGCCTTCGTGATGTCCCGCCGGGCGGAGGAACAGTCCGAGCGTCATTTCATCATTACTGCGCAGCATGCCGCACCTCCTTTTGAATTGACCGCGCGCCGAGAACCGCCTCAGATCGCCGGCCCAAAGCCCCCTCGGGTACCAGACCGCGGGCGTTCCCAATCGCACGATTGGATTGTCTGATTGTGGATGCCGGCCGCTGCCATCCCACACTGAATGCCAAATGCGGCGCAGTGCCGCCTCTAACTAACGAGCGTGAATGATTGAGTTTACGTGCCGAGACGTGCGCATTGCCACTATTGCCCGAGCCCCTCTTGCTGTCGACGAGCACTATCGGTTCGGTTACGCTGTCGACGAGTTGGTTACATAACTGTTCGTTCGCCTCGTGGTGGCCGGGAGGGCGCGGAATTGAAAGGCTTGATTCTCGTAAGCGTTCAAGCCCGGCGCACTCGGCGGTCGCGCCGGAGTGTTTATCAAGCGCATTTGGGAGAAAGGAGAAGTCGCGGCAGGCGTTTGTACCCTCGATTTCTGCATGGGACGAGCCAGAACAGCGACGAAAGAAGGCAGATTGCGGTTGGTCTTGCATGCCGAGCTCGTTGCACCGTGACGTCTATGCGGGCGTACGCCAGTCGACCGGGTAGATGACATGGCCTGGCATCTTGATCAATTTCCTGACCTTGGTAGTTGACGGGCGTGCAATTTGTTGCATCCGCGACTTATCTGGATCAAGAGGCAACATGGATCCGCCTCATGTGGCAGACGGGTATCTGACGAAGGCATCGCGACTGGTTTCCCGATCTGCCGGAGTTCGCGGACGTGGGACGAGCCGATGGAAGAAGGGCTGGTCGTCCTCACGCCCAACAGTTGGCGATAGGACATAGTAGCGGATGCAGAGGAGACTTATAGTTTGTTGAGAAAGAGACCAATGAAGTCACAGGCATCAAGCGTCATTACCTTGGATTTCTGGTCCTGCTGAAAACCCTTCAATGGAAAGTGGGCCTTACAATGGGCTCTATGTCGAGCGAGATCAGCCGAGCGCTGTCCGCGGCCAGCGATGCGCAGGAGAATAGAAAATAACCTCGGATTCCACGTGCCCCGGAAAATTCGCCCCTCCCGGTAGAGAACCCCACCAATCTGAAGAGGATCGTGCAGGGATGTTCCGTGGCTCGATTTCTTCTGAATTTGAGCGGCGGTCCGCAATTGACACATTGCTCGCACTTCACGCTATCTTTCGTACCCGTCGCGCTTTGGCGAGCTCGTTCCTCCGGGTAGGCTTGGCAGGACGGTTCGCGAAGTCGGGGACTATTTCCATCCCATTTGAGCGCGCGGTTACGCATTGTTATGTTTGGCCCGCCAGAACTCCGAGTGCGAGCGGAAGCTAGGTCAGCGACGTGAACAGCGTCTCGTTCGACCGTATCTGAGACTGGAGCGTCGAAGCTCTCGATGGAAATGTTGCGCTGCGCTTGATCCGGCCGACGTAATGTCATGCGAAGTGTCCTGATTGATCCAAATCAGGATGGCGATGCTAATGAACTCGCTGTCACGCGGTGGCGAGCACGCTACCGACTGGCTGTCCTCGAGCACACTTTTTTCTGCGGACGAGGCGAACGGTCCGTCTTACCATCTTCGCGCTACAGCCGTTGCCTGATCGACAACGCCCGATGTTGGATCGCCGACGAATGCGAGCGCTGCGCATAACGCAGCTAGCCAAGCTATTCGTCACGCAAGCGATTGTCTGATTGCACGAGTGGCACACCGATTGCTGTGCTTGAGAAAGAACGAGTCTCCGCGAAAATGGAGGGTTCTTTCCCGACGCTGTTTATGACGCATAGACCAATATCACGCGTTCAACGCCACACCAGCGAAACTAGCAAGGGTGGCAACCGTCGGTGAGGCGCATACGAAGGACATGAAAGGATCATGGTCATGAGTCTACTCGAACCTCATTCATCACGCGCCCCGTCGTTGACCATTTTGGTTGGTAGGAACCGTCATGGCAACTGGGTTGTCCGCGAACAGAGCGGCATATTCGGCGGCCTGTTCGTGAACCGTACCCAGGCATTAAAATACGCATTGTTCGAAAATGGTAACCATCCAGAAGCCATCGTCGAGCTGTCGAGCGAAATCGAACTCGACATTCGCGGCCCCCGGATCCCGCCTCGAGGCGCGTGATCCGGCACGTCAGAAATATTGTTGGCTGAGCTTTGCTGTTTGTCCAATGGTGCAGATTGTTGCGCATAACGGGCAGCAAGAACCTGGAAGTTGCTCTCTCGCTAAGGACACGCGGATTTGCGTCGAGGCGTGTAAACGTATGCACTTGACCTGACGAATGGTTCTTCGCCGTGGTGCGACCCTACGCAGATTTGTATCCGATGTTGGGCGGAAGGCCGCAAATTTCTCCCAAGCAATCGGCAGCGCGTCAAGCAAGTTTGCATCGGGGTTTTTCCAAGCACCACCGCTCTCGATGCGGACGCGTTTCTTGTACTCATTTCCCGATAACGAGAATCGATGTACAGCTCGTCGGCGGACCCGGAGATTTGTTTTGCGAAACGCCACGCGCTTTAATTCATCGAGCACGGTTCGATGGAAGCGTTCGCAGATGCCATTCGCCTGCGGGCTCCTAGTGTTGGTGCCGGTGCGATCGATGCCCTCGACGGCGGATAGAGCTCGCAGTCGTGATGCTCAGGGTTGCCGCAATACTCCGTGCCACGATCCGACAGCAGCTGAAACAGCACGATGCCGCGCTCCTCGAAGGACGGCAGCACCTGATCGTTGAGAACCTCCGTCGCGGAAGCCACACCCGGCGCACACGGAAGGGCGACAAGCTTCAGTTCTTCAGTTCGTTGGAACCACGCACTTGACCCCAGGTCGGCTGCTCACTCCCCAGCGCGACCATGCCACTTCGACCTCGGACGCGACGCGGTTCTTGCGGCTGGTGGCCTACAGCGCCAGCTCGCCACTCTGGTCATACAGCTCCTTGAACCGGTAGAGGCTGTGCCGACTTATCCCACCATCTTGTAGGCTTGGCTGACATTGCCGCAGTTGAGTCTGTTCTCGTATCATGATGCAGGCCCCTGTGCAGGAGCCGGCAGGGCAGCGCAGGCGCGCCCTATCAGGTGAGCGCCCCCGGTCGCCCACGGGCTCATTGGGACACCTATCCAAACCAAATTGCCACAGATCAGCGTGCCCGCAAACTTTGGCCCGCTTGCTTTCACTCGAACGACAATCTGGCGGGCGGCCGCCATCGTCGGCCTCTGCTAGTCAGCGTCTCGTGTGGACTGACTGTCTAGCCAGACGGCTCAACAACTCAGCGGATCAAGATTAAGTACCTTCTCGTGCCGACGAAATTACGAGTTTAAGATCAGCTCGCGTAAGTCGTGTCGATCAACGAGACTCCTCAACTCTTCGCCCGTTAGCCAAATAAGCCAATCGTCGTCCACAATATCCTCTTCTATCAAATGTAATATCGACCCGCCTTGCTCATAATGTGCATATCCGTACAGGCCGCCCTTTTCCAAGCGTCGCCGCGATACAAGCGCACATAAAAAATCAGGACACCACATCGCAAAAGACACGCCCCGCGCTATCCCTGTTGTGATTTTGGAGATCCCCTGCCCCCTAAAATCCCTTCGTATCCAACGATCTCCGTGATAGGCTATTTTCCCTGTCATTATCTTCGCGCTTGGTGCCGTGCACGTACATCGGTCGTTAGGATGTGCATATAGAGTCGGATCAGCGTAAAACGCCTTCAGCGATTGAAGATGCTCTGCAAAGCTGTCGCCCGAAAGATCATACAGTCGAGCAGCCTCTAAGAGAGCGATCTGATTATTCATATCGACGCCTACCATCCAATATCCCTCGCCTGGTTTGATTGGGGAGCGATCGGGACGAAAATTTGGATACGTAGCCCCTTTTGTTGGAGTGCCTCGTGTTATCGAGACATACTCATGAAAATCGAATCCTATCGAAATCTTGATGCCTTTTTGGACGGCGGCAGCGTCATATACCTGTAGGAAGCGTGAAACGTGCAATAGATCAACTAGGCCATTCATTGCTGCACCACCTATCGAGTTGAGCTGTATTGCTTCGCGAGCAAGCTACTGCAAATGGTACAGGAGCAGGAAGCGGTCCAGACCTACCTGCTTTGGTGAGGAGTGGGGTGCCGATGATTTGAGGAAGCGGGTTGGGTGCATATCACCAACGGCGGTAGAGATTTTTTTATCGTAGCGAAGGAGCTGGCCACAGTTTGGAGCCCGTCCTTGGCCGATCGCCATGAACAAGGAGACCCCATTCACGTGCTGCTATGATTACGACAAGTGCAAGGTATGCCACCGACTGTAGGCCGGCACCAAAAATGCGGAGTTCAGGTGCCATAACTGGGAAGTATCTGAAACGGTGGCTGGTGGATCGACATCATCCGCAAGTTAGCGGCTTACGGCCACCCCTTAAAGATCCTGGACATCCTGGACGACTCAGACATTTGTGCTCCGAAAAAGCTGCAAGCGCCTTGACGTTAAGGACGTCCGAACAAACCCTAGACGCCCACTAATCAAGCCGAACGTTTCATTTAAATCCGCCGGAGTGAGTGAACTTATTCTCCGAGGCGCAGAACCACCTCGAACGAAAGTCATCACCGCGTTGCCAGGATGGCTTGATCGATACAACTGAAATCGAGCGTTCATGACAGCACGGGATGCAACTACTAGCTCTAGCAGGAACTCAGCCGCGTTCCAAAACGAAGCTGAATCAGCGCCATTATGTGTGTAGTGGCCGACGAAGCTGCCAACAGTGCCGATCGCCCGTAGCGGATGATCCCTTCTCACCGGCGCTTTCAGTTCAACGTAGCTGAACAGCCGTTCGATTCTCGCCGCCGCGCTCGCCCAGTTTCCGAATCTTTCCGGAGTAAAATGACTCATCCCACCGGCGCGCCGCGAGCTCTAGCAGGCTGTTGAAAAAGGCGCTCGCCGCCGACCGGCGACCATGATTCATTGGCTCCGACGAGATTCGGAGA